>CATLIJ010000219.1 GCA_949948825.1 uncultured Clostridiaceae bacterium | reverse complement strand
TTTGTCCGGTCTCCAAGAGCAGTCTGGCCTGACCTGCTTCCAGGCTGTGAATCCGGATACATGCCTGGGGAAACCGATGGTGCAGCCTGGGCAGAGCCTGTAAATAAACAAATGATTTTAAATAGGAAGCCACAGAAATATGAAATGTGCGAACCCGATTGGAAGAAAGATTTTGTAAAGCCTCCGCAGCGTCTTTTTCCAGTTTCAGAATAGCTCTGGCTCCATTTACATAGATTTTTCCGGCATCTGTCAGATGCATCTCCCGTCTGTTTTGAAAAAATAAGGGAGGAAGCCCCTCCTTCCTTAGCTTGGCAAGCTGCTGACTTAATGCGGATTGGGTAATGAACAGCTTTTCAGCAGCACGGGACAGATTCTTTTCCTCTGCAATTGCCAGAATATATTCCAATTGTCTGGTATCCATAGATTTATTCCTCCTCAAATTCTCTTACAATTTCTTTTGCCAATGAGTTCAGATAGGTGCGGCCATGGGAACTGTTCCTGGCCTGAAGTCTGGTGATCAGGTAAATAAAATACCGCTGAGCCTGAGTAAGGACATGGTCCTTGCGGTAAAATACCCCTACCAGGCTGTGAAGCGGAGGATTCATGGTAAAATAAACCCGGTTCTGCTCTGGCTTACAAAAGCTGGCTGGAAGAAACCCCACTCCAATGCCATTTAACAGCATATTGTTAATCAAAAGAGCATTGTTGCTCTCATAAACTACAGTTGGAGCGACGCCATTTCTGCGGAGAAAATCTTCTGTAATCCGTCGGTTGGTGGTCTCATTGCCCCACATGACAAAAGGCGTGTCAATAAACTGGCGGATATCAATGACAGGATAAAAAGGACCTGTCTCAGTACCCAAAGCTGCCAGCGGGTGATGGCCTGGGACACAAAGAAAAAGCTCCTCCATGCTCTGGCTGGAAAAATTGCAGATCTCCATATCAGAAGAAAGAATGGTTCCCAGCGCCAGAGAAATGGCGCCGCTTGCTAATCCCTTCCACATGGTTTCCATATATCCTTCCGCCAGATCTATCCTGACGTCAGGAAATTTCTGGTAAAAATCAGAGAACACCTCACTAAATACCCGGCTCGCCCGGTAAGGGGTAACACCTACAGTAAAAGCTTCCTGGTACTGATTGTTTAAGCTGGCAATGGAATGGTAGGTATGGCTTATGACCTCCATAATCCGCCGGCAGGCTTCCAGATAAATCACTCCTGCTTCTGTGGGTATCAGTACTTTTCCATTGCGCTCAAACAAAGAATGCCCCAGCTGTTTTTCTATCCCGGAGAGGAAATTGGACAAGGTGGGCTGAGATACACCAAGAGCCTGAGCAGCCCCGGATAAACTGCCCTTTTCTCCAATGGTAATCAAATATTCATAAGGCCGTCTGTTCATATACACTCCCTATAACTATTAGAAAATCAAAACTCAATAGTATAGCTTTTTCTAATAATTTATATAGTTTTTTTGCGATTGCTCGTTGTAAAAAATACTATTATAATAGAAATATCCAAAGAATCAAAGAAAAATCCAACAAATTCTTTGGAAAACACAATATTTCTATTAGTATAATTCATAATGGTTGAAAATGCAAGCATCAATGAAAATTATATATACTATTAGAAAAAACTATAAATTAGTAAGGAGAAAAGTAGAATGAAAAACATCAGAGGATTTGCAGGACTTGCAACAGGAGTTCTGGTAATAAGCTTGCTGGCAGGATGTGCCAATGCCAATTCTGCCCCCGCGCCTGCAGCAACCCAGGCCGCAAAAACAGAGACAGCTGCAGCAGGCGGGGAAGCTCCGGCAGCAGCACCTGCAGGAAATGTGGCGTGGCCCTCTTCTGCTGTACAGCTTTTGGTTCCCTCCAAAGCAGGAGGCATCACAGATATTTATACCCGCTATGTGCAGGAATCCCTGCAAAAATCCACAGGAGGCAATTTTGCCACAGTCAACTATGACACTGAGGCTGTAGGTTATGAAAACCTGCGCTCCGCCAATGCAGACGGAACGACCCTGCTGTTCCAGCACAGCACCTTAATCTGCAAATACTTAACCGGCGCAGTGGAATACGACCCCAGCACAGAATTCCGCGTGGTGGGTGAAGTTGCCAATATGGGTTCCCAGGCAATTATCTGCGGCCCGGATACCCCCTACAATACCTGGGATGAATTTGTAGCCTATGCAAAGGAACATCCAGGAGAAGTGACTACTGCCATTGCCACCAATGGAACCACCCATTTTATCTTTGGACAGGTTCAGAAAAACTGCGGTGTGGAACTGAACATGGTTGAATGCTCCGCAGAGGCGGATAAACTGACCAATGTGGCAGGAGGTATTATTGATGTGGCAAACTGCTCTCTCGGAAGTGCAAAAGAATACGAGAATGCAGGGAAGCTGAAGGTATTGGGAGTTTTAGGCTCCGGTGAGCCGGAAGAAAATTATCCGGAATGGGAGCCAATTCAGGATGTAATCTGGGTCTCCCATTTATACTGTTTTGCACCAGCGGATACCGATGACGCTACAGCAGAGGCCATTAATGCTGCACTGAAAACCCTGGCGGATGACACAAACTACGAAGAACAGACCAAAAAAATCGGCGGCGCTCCGGAATACTATGACTTAAAAGCCTGTGAGGAGGATTTTGCAAAAACAATGAAGGAGTTAAGTGATGTGGCAACCTCTTTGGGTATTAATGTTCGATAAACCATGAAGGCTCCTGGAATCGCTTATTCATGGATTCCAGGAGTAACAAACACAAGAAATGGAGGAAATACAATGAAAAACCGGGATCTGTACGGAGGGATTTTATTTGCCATTTTCGGCGCCCTGGTGGTCTCCACAGCCATGGGTATCCGAATGCCGGCTAATTTGAGTGAACCTGGGCCAAGGCTGTTTCCCTACATTGCCGGAGGCGGCATGACAATATGCGGCATTGGAATGGCTCTTACTGCATTAAAGGAAAAAACCGGCGAGGCCTTTCTGGACAAAAAAGGCTGGATCAACCTAGGAAAGGCGGGCCTTTGCATGTTCATCTATTATCTGGCCCTGGAGTATGTGGGTTTTCTCATCTCCACCCCTTTCTTCACCCTGACTGCCATTCTGCTGCTTGCCAGCGGAAAAAAGGTCAATAAAATCATGGCAATTGTCGTGGCGCTGCTGACTACCGGCATTTTATATGTTGTGTTCCAAAACGTATTCATGCTGTTTCTGCCAGCAGGAAAGCTGTTTTAAGGAGGGAGGAAAATCATGTTTTTTACTGAGCTACTGGGATTGTTAAATCCTCTTTCCATATTGATTATCTTTTTGTGTACTGTGGTGGGGATTATCTTTGGCGCTATCCCTGGCTTGTCCGGCGGTTTGGGCGTGTCCCTTCTTTTGCCCCTTACATTTGGCATGGACGACGCATTGTCCTTTACCATGCTGATTGCTGTGTGGGTAGGCGGTATCTCCGGAGGTTTTATCTCCGCAACCTTAATCGGCATTCCCGGAGCGCCTGCTTCGATTGCCACCTGTTTTGATGCCTATCCTTTAAGCCAAAAAGGAGAAACCGTCCGTGCGCTGGGCATCGGCATCCTGGCATCCTTTGCGGGAACCTTTTTATCCTGTCTGGTCGCCACCTTCTTAAGCCCGTATATTGCAGATTTTGCCATGAAGCTTGGACCCTGGGAATATTTTTCTCTGTGCTTCTGTGCCATTACCCTGGTGGCCTCCTTATCCAAAGGTTCTATCTTTAAAGGGATGTTTGCCGCCTTTTTGGGAATTTTCCTCTGCACCATTGGCGTTGCCCCATTAGACGGCGCCTATCGCTTTACCTTTGGCAATATTTATTTGGGCGGCGGTCTGGACATGGTAGCCCTGATGCTTGGAATCTATGCAATCAAACAGGTTGCGTCAGACTTTGCCAAGGGACAGCAGGAGCTTCCGGATGTGAATACAGGGAAAATCTCCGGCTTTGGAGTAAAGCTGTCAGATATTTTTGACAACATAAAAATCATTGTCCAGTCTTTTCTGATTGGACTGTGGATTGGCTTTCTGCCTGGAATGGGAAGCGGCCTTTCCAATATGGTGGCCTATGCTCAGGCCAAATCCGGAAGCAAACACCCGGAGACCTTCGGAAAGGGAGAACCCGGCGGCATATGGGCCTCTGAAACATCCAACAATGCGTCTGTGGGCGGCGCTCTGATTCCCATGATCGCATTGGGAATCCCCGGAGATGCGGTAACAGCGCTCCTGCTGTCCGGCCTGATGATCCATGGCCTTCAGCCAGGGCCGTTGCTGATTTCCTCCAATCCGCAGCTGGTGTATCTGATTTTCGCGGCTGTTATGGTTTCTGCTGTATTTGTTGTGGCAGAACAATTCTTTGGCATGAGATGGTTCCCATTGCTGCTGAAAGCGCCCTACCATTACCTGTATGGCGTGATCCTGGTTATGTGCTTTATCGGAGCATACACCAGCACCAACACCACCTTTAATATTTTATGCGTGCTGTTCTTCGCTGGTATAGGCATTATGCTGGATGTGTTTAAAATTCCCACCAGCCCGCTGATCTTAGCCTTTATCCTGGGTCCAAAGCTGGAGGAATATTTCCGCAAGGGCGTAAGCTATGCAAAAGGGGATTATACCCAGTTTTTTGTCCGTCCTATTTCCGCGCTGTTTCTGCTGGTGGCACTCATCTGCCTTCTGTCACCTTACATCAAGCCTTTGCTTGGCAAGAAAAAAGCAGCTGCAAATCCATAGGAAGAGTTCAGAATATCAGCCTTGGAAAGGAAGGAGAAAGTCTGGTAATCCGGACCATTCAACAGGACAGAATGGAGGAATGATGCAAAAATGAAGGTACAGCTAGATGCAGAGCTGATTATGGAACTTCGGGCAGACTGTCCGGAAGAGGATCGGCTGGTGGTTGGCAGCAATGACTGGGGATATTTGAAAGTCATTCAGATCA
>CATLIJ010000218.1 GCA_949948825.1 uncultured Clostridiaceae bacterium | reverse complement strand
TTCGGTATCCCACTCCTTCCCTCTCACAAAAGCTCAGGAAGCCTTTGATTTCGTGGACAGCCGCGACCCATCTATCCGCAAGATCGTTTTGACCTTTGACAATTTGGACGCCTAAACCACCAAAATTCAATTCAGGAGGAATCAAAAATGAAAGCTGTGTATTTGTCAAAGCCTTGGGAAATTTCTATTATGGAGCGTGAAAAACCAGTTCCCCAGCCTGGGGAAGCCCTGATTAAAATTATGGGCGCAGGCATCTGCGGCAGCGATATCGGAGCCTTCCGGGGAACCAACGGCCTTGTGACCTATCCCCGTACCATTGGCCATGAGCTGGCTGGCATTATTGAGGAAATCCCTGCTGACAACAAAAAGGGGCTGAAGGCAGGAGACAAGGTGATCGTGGACCCTTACGTTTATTGTGGCGACTGTTATCCCTGCTCCATTGGCCGCACCAACTGCTGTACCAGCCTTGAGGTTCTTGGCGTACACCGGGAGGGCGGTATGGCGGAATATTTCTGCCATCCGGCAGATCTGCTGATCAAAATGCCAGACAATATGAGCTGGACAGATGCAGCTATGGCTGAGCCTCTTACCATCTCCCTTCACGGCATCCACCGGGGCGGTTTAAAAGCCGGAGAATACTGCGTTATCATCGGAGCAGGCCCCATTGGTCTGGTTGCTGGTATGGTAGCAGAAGCCTACGGCGCTCATGCCATTCTCCTTGACCTAGTTCAGGAGCGGCTGGATTTTGCCAAAAATCTTGGCATTGAATATGTCATTAACTCCAAAGAAGAAAACGCCGGAGAGCGCATCCGGGAAATCACCGGCGGCGTCATGGCCCAGCAGGTAATGGAGTGCAGCGGAGCCAATGCAGCGGTCCGCGCTTCCCTGGATTATGTCAGCCATGCCGGACGCATCACCCTCACTGGCTGGCCAAAGACTGAGACTGCTCTTCCCACTGACATCATCACCCGCAAGGAAATCGACATCCGGGGAGCACGCACCAGCGCAAATGAATTTGAGGAGGCAATTGACATGATCTGCTCCAAGAAGGTAGATATGGCAAAGATCCTGACCAAGACCATTACCATTGACGAAGCTCCGGAAATCATCCGTGACATTGAAAAGAATCCCAACCTTTACATGAAGGTTGTAGTAACCATGTAATACCGCGCGGCCTGCTCGCCGCCTTAGCGGCATATTCCTCGGTGTGGGCCTGCGCAATCGGCCGGGAAGGATTTTCCCTGGGTCGCCGCGCCGGACACCCGTCAGCTCCTGCTGACATATTTCTTTTGAGTGTCCGTGTGCATAAAAAGCGGCGTCTTTTCCATCACAAGACGCCGCTTTCTTTATAAAAAATAATCCGGATATATATCAATCAAATCCTTCTTTTCCACCTGATGTCTGGTCAGATGACGGGTCATCACCATCTCTGCCAGTTCATGGTCTCTCTTTTCCAGAGCATACAATATATTCTCATGGTCATTTACCGTAACACTGGCCTTGGCTGCCTTAAGAGTCTTCAGAGACAAGATGCGAAACCGGTCAAAATGAACCATCTGGCTTTGAAGCACCCCATAAACCCGGCCCTTATTGACAGAATCAAAAAGTATCTGGTGAAATCCATTGTCCAGCTCCATCAAAACAGCATCCTCCAAAACCATCGCAACCTTTTTCTGCTGCTCCAGATTAGCCTTAAGTCTTCCTAAAGCTTCCGGCAAAATCCCCTCTCTGCATGCAAGGCTAATCACTGAGTTCTCCAGAGAAAGCCGCATAAACCGGGCCTCCTCTATGAAATCATAATCAATTTTGGTCACAAAGCTGCCTTTTTTGGGAATAATCTCTACCAGACCAATACGCGCCATCTCAATCAGCGCTTCCCGCACCGGAGTCCGGGACAGCTTCAGCTGGATGGAAAGCTCATTTTCACTAAGTCCGGTACCAGGCGGAAGCTCTAAATTAACAATATTGTCCAGAATCATACGATTGGCATAGGTCCGGGCATTTTCACCTGTTCTCTTTTCTGTTATCTTCATGGCTTCCTCCCATCAGACGTCAGAGCGTGTCTGGCAGAAAGCATTTTACAGACACATTCCAGTAAAATAAATAAAAGCCATATAAGTTTAACATAAAACAGGGAAAATATTCAATAGTTTTTCCGTTGTTTTTACAGAAATCTTATATATTGTTACTGTTCACGGGAGGGCATCTTCTTGTAAGTGAGAGCACGCATTGCATTGATAACAGCCAGAACAGACACTCCCACATCCCCAAACACAGCCGCCCACATCGAAGCATAGCCAAAAGCAACCAGCACCAGAACAAGGACCTTCACTCCTATGGCAAAAATAATATTCTGGCGGACAATTCCCATGGTCTTTCTGGCAATCTGGATGGTATCCACAATTTTAGATGGCTCATCCTCCATAATCACTACATCTGCTGCCTCCACTGCCGCATCCGAGCCAATGCCTCCCATGGCAATTCCAATATCTGCGCGGGCAAGCACAGGGGCATCATTGATTCCATCCCCCACAAAAGCCAGGGTCTTTCCAAAGGGTTTCTTTTTCAAAAGCTCCTCCACCCAAAAAACCTTATCTCCAGGAAGAAGATTGCCGTACACCAGATCCAGCCCCAGCCGCTCTCCCACAGCCCTTCCCACCTCTTCCTTATCACCAGTCAGCATAACCAGCTTTTTGACTCCCTGGCTGCGCAGCCCGCCAAGAGCCTCCGGCACATCTGACCGCACAGCATCCGAGATCACAACAGCCCCCAAATACTCCCTTCCATCCGCCAGATAAAGAGTGGTCCCCACAATCTCAGAAGGCGTATCCACTTTTATCTGCTGCCTTTCCATAAGCTTTCGGTTGCCAATATAAAGCTCATGCCAATCCTTTCCGATTCGCACCTGTCCATGGATTCCATAGCCGGATATCTCTTCCACCTGCCCAATCCGCTCCACATCCACTGCCTTCCCATAGGCCTCCTTAACAGACAAAGCGATGGGATGATTGGAATGATGCTCCAAAAGGGCGGCCAGTTCTAACAAAGCTTCCCGGTCTCCATGGGTTGGAGCTACATCTGTAACCTGAAACCTTCCGGTAGTTAAAGTCCCGGTCTTGTCAAACACCACAGTATCCAGATTTGCCACAGCCTCCAGATAATTGCTGCCCTTTAATAAAATCCCATTCCGGGACGCAGCGCCCAGCCCTCCAAAAAAGCTAAGCGGCACAGAAATCACCAGCGCACAGGGACAGGACACCACCAAAAAGCTGCAGGCCCGGTAAATCCATGTTCCCCAGCCTCCTCCCTGAAAAAGAGGAGGAAAAATGGCAAGAGCCAGAGCAAGAACCACTACAATGGGCGTATACACACGGGCAAATCTGGTGATAAAGGTTTCTGCCTTTGCTTTTCTGGAGCTTGCATTTTCTACCAGCTCCAAAATCTTTGCCACAGTGGAATCATCAAACAAACTGGTAGTCTCCACCTCTAAAACACCACTCAGATTAATGGAACCACTGACCACACGGCTTCCGGCCTCCACCTCTGTTGGCATGGATTCCCCGGTCAATGCCTTGGTATCCAGACTGGAATTCCCCTTGATTACCACCCCGTCCAAAGGAACCTTTTCTCCCGGACGAATGAGAATCCTGTCCCCTAATTCCACCTCATAGGGTTCCACCCGCTCCTCCGCTCCATCCCGAAGCAAATTGGCATATTCCGGATTAATGTCCATCAGTTCCTGGATGGATTTCCGGGATTTGTTCACCGCATAATCACTGAACAGCTCCCCCACCTGATAAAACAGCATTACAGCCACAGCCTCCTCCAAAGACCCTACTATAATGGCCCCAAAAGTGGCAATGGTCATAAGAAAATTCTCATCAAACACCTGCCCTGTGGCAATGTTTCTGCATGCCTTAACCGGAATGTCATATCCGGCAGCTCCATAAGCCAGAAGAAACAAAATCCAGGCATAATAGCTTTTCCCTTCTAAAAGAACCGCGGCAATAAAAAACACTGCGCTTGCCGCCAGCCGAAACACCATAATTTTCTGCTTTTTTGTCATCTATATCCTCCCCGCCCTTCCCGTAAGACGGCTTTTCTCATTTCTGCTGCAATTCACCTTAACACTTTAAATCCTGCTTCCGGCTCAATCTTCCTGGCAATCCTTCTGGCAGCTTCCACCACCTCTTCCTCTCTCCCGTCCTCTGCTTCAATGGTAAGACGCTGGGTCATAAAGCTTAAAGACACCTCTTTCACTCCACCTGTCTTTCTCACACCCTCCTCAATCTTGGCAGCACAATTGGCACAGCACAATCCTTCTAATTTAATAATCTTTTTCATGGCAAAATCTCCCCTTTCCAATTCATTCACTCACTGATATGCTCCATCCCCTGAGCCAGAATCGTCTGAATATGCGAATCCGCAAGACTGTAAAACACGGTCTTCCCCTCTCTTCGGAAAGACACCAGCCTCATCTGCTTTAACACCCTCAGCTGATGAGAAACAGCAGACTGGCCCATCTGCAGCAAGGTTGCAATATCGCAGACACACATTTCCGACTGACTTAACACATACAAAATTTTAATTCTGGTAGAATCTCCAAAAACCTTAAAAAATTCAGACAAATCCAAAAGCTGCTGTTCATCCGGCATCACACTCTCCACCCGATCCACAATCTCCTGATGAACATGAATAAACTCACACGCCCCCTCCTCCACCTCCCGCCGGATTCTCGCTCTCTCCTCCTCAGTCATAAATACCCTCCTTTTATAATTCTATTCATATGAACAATTATTCATATGTTTATTATACCATCTTTTTTTCATTTGTCAACAACTTATCCATCACAATTCACTTCACAATACCATTGGACATATCCCCAAAATTCTTTTATAATAAAAGCAAGTCTGAATTATTTTTAACGATAAAAAATCCACAAAAAAGAAAGAGGG
>CATLIJ010000217.1 GCA_949948825.1 uncultured Clostridiaceae bacterium | reverse complement strand
TACAAGCGCCTTTCCAAAGGTCCCTTTGTGGCTGTCCGGCGGACGTTTGGGCAGGCATGCCAGATCCTTCTTTTCCAAAACCCCTGCATCCCACCCCACCCTTTTCAGGCTGCAGTCAAAAAATCCAATATCCTGCACCTGTATCTGTCCTCCATAGCTTTTCCCTGGATAAAGCAAAAGCCCGGATTTCAGATAACCAAAGGTAACAGTTACCGCGGCAGGAGCTGCCGCCCCCATCACTGCCCCTGTGCCGGCATGAATCCCTGAAGGAATATCCACTGCCACCAAATCTGGTCTTTTTGCCATCCTTTCAATCAAGCTTTTGTATTCTCCCTCCACCTTCCGCACAAGGCCAATGCCAAAAAGGGCGTCAATCACAATCTCCTCCCCCTGGTCCGGAAACTGAGGCGCTGGCGCTGCCGGAATTTCCAGCTGCTCTGCAATATGCTTCTGAAGCTTAAATTCCGGAGTGGAGCGATAAGGATCGCCTGCAAGATAAAGAATTACCTGGTACCCTCTTCCCCACAGAATACGGCCTGCCCCAATGCCGTCCGCACCATTGTTCCCTGTGCCGCAGATTACGGCAAACTGGATCTGCCGTCCATCCTTCTCCCTCTTTTTTAAAGCCAGCTTTTCTGCTGCGTCTGCCACAGCCAGAGCCGCCCGCTCCATCAGCACCGCAGAAGGAATGCCGATCCGTTCTATGGTATCCTGATCCACCTGTTTCATCTGTGTTCCTGTCACTGTATATTTCATTTTCATACCCTCTCTGTCAGTCAATTATGTGAAAGTCAAATGCTCGTGCCCTAAAGGATTAGCACATCACTTGGCTCATTGCCCGCGGAAATAAAATCGATCCCTCCTGCTATGGAAGCCTAATCAAAACAGCTACTTCATGAAAAAGATAAAAGGAAAGCAGGCGATCTGGCAAATGCCCGCCTGCCTGCACATTTCGATCTTTTCCCTTATTATCCCTACCTTTCCTTTCTCTTAACATGTGTCTTTAAATTCATTTTCTCTGTTGTCAGGAACAATTCCATATGTTCTTTATGTGCTTTCCCTGTGTTTCTTCTTCTGGTCCTGCATACTGCAGACCCGGTAAGACAGCCGCATCAGGCTTTCTGACAGATGTACATTCTCCACCACCACATCTTTGGGCACATTCAGATCTACATGGGCAAAATTCCAGATAGCCTTGATTCCTGCATTCACCAGACGGTCCGCAATCTCCGGCGCCTTTGTCTTGGGAATGGTAAGAGCAGCCATCTGCACATCATTTTCCTCAATAAACTGTTCCAGATCATCCACTCCGCGGATCTCAATTCCCCGGACTACCAACCCGATCAGCCTTGGATTAATATCAAACATACCTTTAATAATAAATCCCCGCTTCTCAAAATTTGCATAATTGGCAATGGCCTGACCCAGGTTCCCGGCCCCGATAATCACCAGATTATGCTGCCGGTCAATGCCAAGAATCTTGCCGATCTCCGTGTAAAGATACTTTACATTATAACCATAACCCTGTTGTCCAAAGCCCCCAAAATTATTCAAATCCTGCCGGATCTGGGAAGCAGTCACATTCATCCGCACACTCAGTTCATTGGATGAGATCCGTTCCACTCCTGACTCCAGCAGTTCTCCAAGATAGCGGTAATACCGCGGAAGCCGGGTGATGACTGCCTTGGATATCTCTCTCCCTTCCATGATATTCACCTTTCTATTGTTATAATAACAATCCTATTATATCGTTCTTGCAAATTAATGTCAAATACGTTTTTATTTCTGTACAATGTTCCTAAAAAGACCGGCGCCGCAAAAATCAACGGTACCGGTCTTTTTATTATACTGCAAAACCTCCTCTGATCAGATATTCCTGATCACCTCCCAGATTCCCTCCTCCTCATTGCCTGCAGTTACATGGCTTACCTGTTTTTTTACCTTTTCCGAAGCATTTCCCATAGCAAAGCCATATCCTACTGCCTGAAGCATTCCCACATCATTTTCCCCATCTCCAAAGGCTGCTGCCTGACAAAGAGATATTCCATAATAATCACAAAGAAAACGCACTCCTGCTTCCTTATCAACCGAACCCTCCATCACTTCCAGATAATATTCGTTTGAGCGCAAAATGGTCAATGCAGCATATTTTTCCTTGAGAAAATCTTCTGCTCTGACAATTGCCTGCGGATTTCCCATAAGCAGAAATTTATGGATTCCTCCCCTTCCGGCAAATATCCTCCCAAAGTCCCCTTTTATGGATTTCTCCCTTGTAATCTTCTCTTCCCGCATCACCCAGGGATTCTGGTCATCTCTTACCACCCATAAATCCCCGTTGTAAGCATTGCAGCAGATATCGGGACATTCCCTTTCCAGTTCCAAAGCCACGGTACATGCCAGCTCTAATTCAATCTGACGGCTGTACAGCATATGTCCGTTTTCCTCCAGAATCAGTCCTCCGCTATAGCTGACAATCGGTCTCTTATTTCCTAATTCACGCTGAATCAGCCGGACTCCTTTGGGGGTTCGGGCAGACACCAGGATAAAGGGAATTCCCCTTTGATCCAATTCCAAAATCTTTTCCCTTGTTCTGGGAAAAATATGATGATTGTTGTTTAACAATGTCCCGTCAATGTCACTGTAAATAATCCGTATATTTTTTTCCATAATCTGCATCTCTTTCTTCTATTGCCGCAATAAGCCATTCATTTCCCGCTGCAGCTTCAAAAGCCCGCTGTCCAGGGAACGTTCTCCGCTGATGATGAAATGGATCTCCCGGTCAGCCAGATCCATAGCCGCCGGATATCGGCGGAAATTCGGCGTCTCCACTGCTTCCTCCATAACCTGCCGGATCACCTTCACATCCATATTGCTGTTTCCTGGAATATCATTTCCCAGCACCTGCTGCAGGAGCGGAGATTCCACTGCCCTTCTCAGCACAGGCATTCCCTGGGAGGATTTCAGAAGATGAAGCTGCGTTTCCTCCTCATAACACAATTCCTTAATCAGCTCCCATGCCAGCGCCTCCTGTGTGCTCCTGCTGCTGATTCCCATTAAAAAAGTATCCAGGCCAGACTGACCGGTTCCGTCCGGCCCCGCCGGAAGCTTCACGCAATCCCACTCAAAATCCGAGTATTTTTTAATCCTCCACGGATAGGGCTTATAGGTCCGGTATTCGGAAAAAGCAAAAGGCCGGAAAGCCACCTTTCCCTGATCAAATTCTCTTGCTGTCACCCCATACCCTTTATTTATTCTGTTTAAGTCTTTGACAAACCGGACTGCTGCCTCTACCTTTGGATCTGTAAAATAGGAAACCGCTCCGTCCATCTCAAACAGTTCCGCTCCATTGGAAGCCACTGCCTCCTTCCATCCATAATCAAAACATCCAAACTGATCAATCACTCCATCTCCATCTGTATCCTTTGTTACCTGACAGCAGATTGCATAAAAGTCCTCCCAGGTCCAATCCTTTCGCGGCATTTCAATTCCCTCTCTGTCCAACAGAGATTTATTGACAAACATAAGGGTGGGTACACTCTCAAAAGGAAGGGCATATTGAGTATTGCGAATATTCCCATAGCGGTAAGCGCCCGGATAATAAGCCTTGCTCTCAAATTCCTTATCCTTTTCCAACAAAGGCCCAAGATTCTTTAATACATCCAGAGAGGCCAGAACATCCAGCTCTCCTGCAGGAATCACAAAGACATCCGGCTCTTCTCCCAAAAGGATTTGTTCTGCCAGCCATTCCGGATAATCCTCTTTGAGAATCCCACTGACGTATTCCACCTTCACTCCTGGATGCTTTTTCTCAAAACGCTGAATTGCTGCATCAATAACCTCATAACAGTTGCCTGTGGGAACATCCCAGTAGCTTCCGGCAATCATGCCGAATCGAAGCACCAGCCCTTCACGTTTTTTTTGCAGTCTCCCGGCAATGCAGATTCCCGCAATTATCAGCAAAGCTCCCCCTATCATCAGCAAAATTTGGAGGATTCGCCTTTCTCCGTATTTCATTGCCCCCACTCCTTTCCCCTTATTTCCTGTAAGTCTAATCCTTCTCAAGCTTTCGGGTAGTCACTCCTGTCTGCACTGCCCATATGGCAAGCTGGGTTCTGTCCCGCAGATCCAGCTTGCTTAAGACAGAACTGAGACAATTGCGGACTGTCCCTTCCGAAAGCTTCAGGGATGCTGCAATCTCTTTATTTGAACGGCCATACCCAACCTGCTGTATCACCTTCCACTCTGTTCTCCCAATCTCTTCTATGTTCTTATCATCCACTGGAATCGTATAGTTGCCCTTTGCCATTTGGGAAAAAAGCCGCACTACCTTCACCGCAATATCCGGGTTAATCATAGCCTTTCCGTCATAAACCGTCCGGATTGCCGAAGAAAGCTCTGCCATGGTTACTCCCTTTAACAGATATCCGCTGGCTCCGTATTTTAAAGCATTATACACATATTCATCATCATCAAAGGTAGTCAAAATAATAATTTTAATCTGAGGATAGTTTTCCTTGATAATCTGTGTACAGGACACCCCGTCCATCCCCGGCATCCGAACGTCCATCAAAATAACATCTGGTCTGGATTTGCGCACAGAGCGAATGACTCCGCGCCCATCTGCCACAGTGTCAATGACCTCCATATCCGGATTAGCGGACAAAACGATTCTTAAGCTGTCCCGAATCAACTCCTGATCATCTGCAATCACAAGCTTTATTTTCTCTCTCATTCAAACTCCTCCCCCCAGCGAATCGGTATTCGGGCAACTACAGTAAACCCCTCCTGGCTTTCATAGGTCAGCGTTCCCTCCAAAAGGCTCAATCGTTCTTCCATATGCTTTAGCCCAAACCCCTCCTCCACCTTTGAACAGCCAATCCCATTATCTTTTATTTTGATTGTCAGCCATTGTTCTGTCATAGAAAGAAAAATCCAGATTTTATCCGCATGCCCATGACGT
>CATLIJ010000216.1 GCA_949948825.1 uncultured Clostridiaceae bacterium | reverse complement strand
TCTCCGCGCTTCTGGCTGTAGGAATCACTCTTGGAAGCGGGGTCAATGCCACGCTTACTGTAAAAAAACTCAATTAACCGTAAAAACTCAATTAACGGCGAAAAACTCAATTAACAGCAGTCAGTGCTAGTTAGCTGCAGATATGCGTTTTTGCTAATAATCAATTCAAAAAGACAGGTGAATCATTCACCTGTCTTTTGCTGAGACTGATATCTGCGGACCAGCTTTTGAATCTTCTCAGTAGAGGACAAAGCAGCCTCTATGGAGACATCATGGTTAAAGGAATTGATGATTGCCGCCAGATACCGGCTCATATCCGCTTCCAGATACCATTCCCTCTCAAAGATTGCCGGGGGCCGGTAATTTAGATTGGTGGTAATCACATAGTCAATATATCCCTTTTCATAAAATTCGTCAAACTTTTCCAGACCGCCTGTAAAAAGGCCGAAGGTGCAGCAGATAATGACCTTTTTGGCTTTCCGTTCCTTTAGCGCTCTTGCTGTGTCCAGCATGCTTTCGCCAGAGGCAATCATGTCATCTATGATCAGCACGGTCTTTCCCTCCACAGAGGAACCCAGAAATTCGTGAGCCACTATGGGATTTCTTCCGTCAATAATCCGGGAATAATCCCGCCGTTTGTAAAACATTCCCATATCAACGCTTAAATTATTGGCAAGATACACCGCCCGGTTCATGGCTCCCTCATCCGGGCTGATGATCATAAGGTGATCCTTATCAATCTGTAAGGTGTCATCATGGCGAAAAAGGGTTTTGATAAACTGGTAGGTTGGCATAAAGTTGTCAAAACCGCTTAAGGGAATGGCATTCTGCACCCGCGGATCATGGGCGTCAAAGGTAATGATATTGGAGACACCCATGGAAATCAGTTCCTTTAAGGCCATGGCGCAGTCCAGGGATTCCCGTTTGGTCCGTTTGTGCTGGCGTCCTTCATAGAGAAAGGGCATAATCACATTCACCCGGTGGGCTGTGGCCACAGACGCGCCGATAATCCGTTTTAAATCCTGAAAATGATCATCCGGAGACATGTGGTTTTCATAACCGCAGACAGAATAGGAGATACTGTAGTTGGTTACATCTACCATTGCAAACAGGTCAGCGCCCCGGACGGATTCCTGAATCACTGCCTTGGCTTCCCCGGAGCCAAACCGGGGGCAGGTGCATTTGAGAAGGTAGGAATCAACATGATATCCCCGGTAATTTAAGTCCTTTTGGCGGCGGATCAGCTCTTCTGTGTCGTTTTTCCGAAATTCAACAATATGGCGGTTGACTTGTCTGGCAAGGCTCTGGCAGCTTTCTAACGCTGCGATTTTTAAGGGGGCTACCGGCAAAATGTCGTTGAATACGTAATTATTTGCCATGAGGGACTCCTTTCGGATAAAGAGTTGCAGAGTAACTGCACTATCTTACTTATAGCATTTGCCAGGGACAAACGTCAATAGAAAAGTGTCGGATTTTGCAAAAAAAAACAAAAATCCGTTCCTTTACAAACAAAGGGATTGTTGTTATGATAGGAGAAGAATAAGAGAGGAAGATTCCATGACGAAAAAAGGACATAAGATTCAGGCAGTCGAATCAGGCTCCATTGCAGAAGAACTGGAGCTTGAGCCGGGAGATATGCTGCTTCAGATTAATGGCAATGAGATTGAAGATGTTTTTGATTACAAGTATTATGCAGACAGCGAAAGCATGGTCATGCTGGTGGAAAAGGCGGACGGAGAACTGTGGGAGCTGGAAACGGAACATGATTATGAGGATTTGGGAATCACTTTTGAAAACGGACTGATGAGTGATTATAAGTCCTGCTGCAACCGGTGTATTTTCTGTTTTATTGACCAGATGCCGCCGGGGATGAGAGAAACGCTGTATTTTAAGGATGACGATTCCCGTCTGTCTTTTTTACAGGGCAATTACATTACCCTGACCAATATGAAGGATTCGGATATTGAGCGGATTATCCGGTTTCACTTGGCACCGATTAACATTTCCGTTCACACCACCAACCCGGAGCTTCGCTGCAGAATGCTTCACAACCGGTTTGCAGGGACGGCTCTGAAGCGGATGGACCGGCTGTTTGAAGCCCAGGTGCCGATGAACGGACAGATTGTGCTGTGCAGGGGAATCAATGACAGGGATGAGCTGAACCGGACCATAGGGGATCTGGCAGAATATCTGCCGTTTATGGAAAGCCTGTCTGTGGTGCCAGTGGGACTTTCTAAATTTCGGGAGGGGCTGGAGCCTTTGGAGCCCTTTGACAGAGAAGCAGCGCAGGAGGCCCTGGCCATCATTGAACAGTGGCAGGAAAAGCTTTTCAGGGAAAAGGGAACTCATTTTGTCCATGCCAGCGATGAATTTTATATTCTGGCAGAGAGGGAGCTTCCGGAGGAGTCCCGCTATGACGGTTATCCTCAGCTGGAAAACGGGGTGGGAATGTTAAGGCTTCTGGACTGTGAGGTGACAAATGCCCTGGACGGATTCATGGAGGAGCCGGGGGAAATATGGGAAGAGACCCTTTCTATTGCCACCGGCCGGCTGGCTTATCCATACCTGAAAAGGCAGGTAGAGAAGATTACTCATAAATATCCCGGGAAAAAGGTCCATGTATATGCCATTCAAAATGATTTCTTCGGAGAGCAGATTACAGTGGCAGGGCTGCTGACCGGACAGGATATTATAAAGCAGCTGAAGGACAGAGATTTGGGAGAACGGCTTTTGCTTCCATCCTGTATGTTCCGCAGCGGTGAAGAGGTATTTTTGGATGATCTTACCCGCACAGATGTACAAAATGCTTTACAAGTTCCGGTAAATATTGTAAAATCAGGCGGTCAGGATTTGGTTTACGGGATTTTAGGGTTATCAAAACCAGATGAGGAGGATCAGAAGGCGGGCGGTTATGAGCCGGAGTGGATTCCGTATGAGATTTCTGAACTGTAACAAAGCCAATGGAAACCGCCAGTGGCAAAACCGATCCTTGTAACAGCAGATGTAGTATTTTCAGGAATAGGAGAGTGTGATGAGTAAGCCGATTGTTGCCATTGTGGGCCGTCCCAATGTGGGAAAGTCCACCTTGTTTAATGCCCTGGCAGGGGAGAGCATTTCCATTGTCAAGGATACTCCTGGTGTAACCAGAGACCGGATTTATGCGGACTGCACCTGGCTGAATATGAATTTCACGTTAATTGACACAGGAGGAATTGAGCCGGACAGCAGGGATGTGATTTTATCTCAGATGCGGGAGCAGGCACAGATTGCCATTGACACGGCAGATGTGATTCTGTTTCTTGTGGATGTGCGCCAGGGGCTGGTGGATTCGGATTTTAAGGTGGCGGACATGCTGCGCCGGTCGGCAAAGCCAGTGGTGTTAGCAGTGAATAAGGTGGACAGCTTCCAGAAATTCGGAAATGATGTGTATGAGTTTTATAACCTGGGAATCGGGGAGCCCTTTGCTGTGTCAGCTGCCTCCCGGCTGGGAATCGGAGATTTGCTGGATGAGGTGACAGGGCATTTCCGGGCAGAGCAGCTTTCCGAAGCAGAGGATGACCGTCCCAGGGTGGCGATTGTGGGAAAGCCCAATGTGGGCAAATCTTCCATAATCAACAAGCTGACTGGCGCAAACCGGGTGATTGTGTCAGATATTGCCGGAACCACCAGGGACGCGGTGGATACAGAGGTGGTTCACGACGGGACGGAATATGTGTTTATTGACACAGCTGGGCTTCGGAGAAAAAGCAGAATCAAGGAAGACCTGGAGCGGTACAGCATTATCCGTACTGTGGCAGCCGTGGAGCGGGCGGATGTGGTGGTGCTGGTGATTGACGCGGTGGAAGGCGTCACAGAGCAGGATGCCAAGATTGCAGGGATTGCCCATGACAGAGGCAAGGGAATCATTGTTGCAGTCAATAAGTGGGATGCCATTGAAAAAAATGACAAGACCATTTATGAATATACAAAAAAGGTTCAGGATACCTTGTCCTTTATGCAGTATGCGGAGATTTTGTTTATCTCGGCTGTGACCGGACAAAGGCTCTCCAAGCTGTTTGAGCTGATTGACGTGGTGCGGCAGAATCAGAATCTGCGGGTAGCCACCGGAGTACTCAACGAGATTATGACAGAGGCAGTGGCTCTACAGCAGCCGCCTTCGGATAAAGGCAAGCGGCTGAAGCTGTTTTACATGACTCAGGTGGCTGTCAAGCCTCCTACGTTTGTGATCTTTGTTAATGACAAGGAGCTGGCGCATTTTTCCTATGTACGTTATCTGGAAAATAAGATTCGGGAAACTTTTGGATTTAAGGGAACTGCTCTCAAATTCCTCATTCGGGAGCGGTCTGGAAAGGAGCAGTAAATGGAGCGTGTGATTTGTCTGGCAATCGGGTATGTGTTTGGTCTGTTTCAGACTGGTTATCTTTACAGCAAAGCCCACCACATGGATATCCGCAATTATGGAAGCGGCAATTCCGGCAGCACTAATGTACTCCGGGTGATGGGAGTGAAGGCAGGACTGATTGTGTTTTTGGGTGATTTTTCCAAGACAATCCTTGCTTGCCTTGTGGCAAGAAAGCTGTTTGCCGCGCAGCCGGAGATGATGTATGTGTACCTTCTGTATACAGGCTTTGGAGTGATCCTTGGACATAATTTTCCCTTTTATATGGGATTTAAGGGAGGAAAAGGCATAGCAGCTTCTGCGGGCCTTCTGGCAGCCACGGATTGGCGGGTGATGCTGGTGTGCCTGATTGTGTTTGTGGCTGTGGTGGCCATCACCCGGTATGTGTCCCTGGGGTCCATTCTGGTGATGATTTTGTTCTTTGCAGGGATGGTGTTTTTCGGCTCTCAGGGGGATTACGGACTTTCGGCGGCAGCCCTGCCGGAATTTTATGGTATTGCCGCAGTCATTGCCCTTATGGGAATCTGGAAACACCGGAGCAATATTGGGCGGCTCTTAAATGGGACTGAGAATAAGCTGGGAGCCAAAAAGGAATAAAAGTTCTTG
>CATLIJ010000215.1 GCA_949948825.1 uncultured Clostridiaceae bacterium | reverse complement strand
AGTCAACAGTCCGGAGAATATTCAGACCTTAGAGCGTTTTGTACAGGCGAACAATGAAGTGATGCCAAAAGCAATTTGGGCCGGCGGAACCACAGACAATCCGGTGGAGTATTTTAAGAATGGAGATGCAGCAATTCTGCTTTCCGGTTCCTGGAATTACAATACCTTTACCAATGAAATTTCGAAATTTGCCTTTGGCGTAATGCCAACCCCCAAGGGAAGCGCAGGACAGTCAGCCATCATCGGCGGAGAGGCTCTGGCGATTCCGGTAAATGGCAAGAATCCGGAGCTTGCAAAACAGTTCTTAACCTGGCTGTATGAAAAAGAACATTACACAGAATTTTTACAAATCCGCAAAGAGCCGTCTGTGATGAATGATATTACCTATACGCCAGATACAGACAAAGCAAAAGCAGATTTTGAGATTATTCAGAATGAGGCCAATTATGTGACAGATACCTTTATGGTGGATGAGAGCTCTTCCTGGAGAACCTATAAGGACAATGAATACCGGGATGCCATCAAGCGTGCAGTGGCAGGGGAATTGTCTGCAAAGGATGCTCTGGACGGGTTTGCCAAGGCATTGGCAGAGTCTTCCAAGTGGGGGAATGCTTATTAAAGCTTCACGCTCTCCACAGGCATGTACTGCCGTGAATGGAAATCAGTCAACGAACCGGAAAAAGGTTTGTTTTTGAACCAGGAGGAACTATATAATGAAAAGGAAAAATCAGGCATTTTGCCATGACAGGTCTTTCTGGATGTTTGTGATTCCGTCCCTGCTGCTGTTTGGAGTGTTTTTTCTGCTTCCTTTAGGGATGAGTGTTTGGTTTTCGCTTACCAACTACGACGGATGGAAAACCATGGATTTTGTGGGAATCAAAAACTATCTGGATATTTTGACAAGCGGGGATTTTTATAAGACCCTTTCCAGAACAATTGTGTATACGGTCTGCAACCTGCCCTTTAAGATTGCCATTCCCCTGCTTTTGGCGGCTTTGGTTACTTCCCAAAGCGTGAAGGGAACTACCATTGTGCGGACATTGGTGTACATTCCAGTGTTGTTCTCAGCTCTGGTAGCTGGTATTACCATCAACTGGATGTTTGGACAGGAATACGGACTGGTGAATTTTCTTTTGCAGAAAATGGGAATCAGCCCTCTGGAATGGTCTTTAAATCCGGTGTTAGCCACAGTGGTAATCAGTGTGGCTTCCAACTGGATTTCTGCGGGCTATTATATGCTTCTGTATGTTGGGGGGATCAACAATATTTCAAAGGAGCTTTACGAGGCAGCCAGTGTGGACGGGGCAAAGAAGGCTCAGGCATTTTTCCAGATTACCTTGCCTCTTCTGATGCCAACTACATTTATTGTCCTGCTTTTGTCTACGGTAAACCTTTTAAAGGAATATGCACTGGTACAGGGAATTTCCCTTGGGGGACCAGGTTCGTCCACCACTTATATTGTCCAGTACATATTTGACCAGGGTTTTAATCAGTCCAGGTATGGTTATGCGTCAGCAGCAGGAATTGTGATCAGTATTTTGTTTATTGTGATTGCCATGGTGCAGTTTAAGGCAACAAAAGGTGGAGGTGAGGTGTAATGGATGGAGCAGCAAAACGCAAACTGGAAGTAACCTTAGTGACGCTTCTTGGGATGGCAGTTGCATTTCTGATGATCTTTCCGATTATCTGGCTGTGCTTTAGCTCTTTTAAGCCGTCCTCAGAGTTGTTCGCTTATCCGCTGCATCTGTTTCCGCAGAATCCGGATGCCAGCTCCTATGCAGGCGTGGTGGAGGATGGATTGTTTAACTATGTGAAGAACAGTCTGTTTCTTGCCATAGTCGGCACAGTAATTACAGTGGTGATCAGCGCCATGTGCGGCTATGCCCTTGCCATTTACCGGAAGGAAATCACTTATGTAAATAAGGTGTTTGCCGTGTTCTTGCTGGGAACCTTGATTCCAGGCGAGATTCTCACCATCGCTCAGTTTACAGTGGTCAGTGAAATGGGGCTTTACAATAATATTTGGGGATGTATACTGCCTGTGGTTACAACCACAACCGGTATTTTTATGTACCGGCAGCACTATATGTCAATCCCTTTGGAATTAGTGGAGTCAGGGAGACTGGACGGAGCGTCAGAGTTTCATATTTTCCGGGCATTGATGCTTCCTTTAGGCTCTTCGGTTACAGTTACATTGACAATCTTTTCTTTTATGTGGAGATGGAACGATTATATCCTTCCGCTGATGGTATTGTCAGATCAGGATAATTTTACCATTCAGATTGCCATAAAAAGCTATATCGGAACCATGGGCGTTGACTGGAATTCCATTCTGGCTGCATCCATCTTGTCAATCATTCCGATTATTGTTATATTTATTATATTGCAGCGGTACATCACCGGCGGCCTTGCCGCCAGCGGCGTGAAAGGCTGATGCAATCAGGCTGCACTGTTTAGAACGGGAAATGGAGGGAAAGTATGGAGCGTTATTTATCACATCTGCGAAAGGGAGCAGAGATCCGGACACAGCAGTTTTTGGACTTACAGGAGAAAAATCCGGAAAGCCCTATGTATGGGGGGATGCGGAGCGGGATTCTGGAAGCCAAACCGACGATTTATGCGCTGTGTACAGCTATGGCAGTATATCTCAATGACAACAGCAGTTTTTATCATCAGCAGGAATTGTATGACGCCATGAATCTGGCCCTGGATTTTGTGGGGAGACTTCAGAGGGAGGATGGCAGCTTTGACTTTCCCTCCTGCAATTTTAAATCCGCAGCAGATACGTCCTTTTGCTTTAAGCGGCTTTACGGGGCGTACCGGCTGCTGGTACGGTACGATGACCATTCGTTCCAGATGAAACAATTAAGAGAAAAATATCTCACTCTCATGCACCGGGCCCTGGAGGCTGTGGCATCCGGCGGTTTTCATACGCCGAATCACAGATGGGGTATTACAGCAGCTTTAATCCAGGGCGCCGGATTGTTTCAGGAGGAGAAGGAATTTGCGGACAAGCTGCGAAAGCAGGCGGAACGCTATCTGGGAGAAGGAATTGACGGGGATGAGGATGGGGAATACGCAGAGCGTTCCACGGGCAATTACAATGCAGTGGTAAACAATGCTATGATGGCCTTGTTCCGGGAGACTGGGGATGAGACGTATCTTGGTTATGTGAGGCGGAATCTTTCCATGATGCTGTATTACATTGATTCGGATGATACGATTTTCACGGAAAATTCCACCAGACAGGACCGGGGAAAGCAAAGCTATGCAGATAAGTACTTTTATCAGTATCTTTTTTTGTGCAGCCATGAAGGGCAGGAGATCTTTGACGGGGCTGCCCACAAGATTATTCGGGATAACAAGGAGCGGGGGGATCTGGCCCCGGACTGTCTGCACCTTATTATGGATGACGAAAAAATGATGAACCATTCCTTTACCCATTATGGTTTTTTAAAAACATACCGGAAATATTTTAAAAATTCCGGAGTGCTGCGGGTGAAGAGTCCAGGCTATGGATATACGGCAGTGAAAGGGAAATCCTCGTTTTTGTATATCAAGAGCAAATCCATGATGATTGGGGTAAAGCTGGGAGAAAGCTATTGTGATATCCGCAATTTTATTCCTGGGGAGCTGGAGGAAAGGGAGAATGGATGTGTGCTTACGGGAATGGCAGAGGGATGGTTTTATCTTCCTTTTCAACAGTCTCCCGGCACATCTGACTGGTGGAAAATGGACCATTCCAAGCGGGAGAAGCTTATCAATTCCAGAATCAGGACCCGGGTGGAGGTAAAGGAGCTGAAGGACGGGATAGAGCTGACCATACAGACAGAAGGGCTGAACCGGCTTCCCATGAGGCTGGAGCTGAATATTCCGGCAGGAACAACAGTGGCTCATGACGCCTTTTGGCTGAAAGCAGCAGCCGGAGAAGGGATGATTCTTCGGGACGGAACCATAACCTTGGAGTATGAGGGAAAGCGGATGCAGGCAGGCCCTGGGTTTGGTGAGCATGAGTTCCAGGGACATTATTCCGGAGAAGAGAAAAATACAGAGGGCTATACCATTTACTGTAATGCCTACACGCCCTTTGAGAAAAAATTTACAATCCGCATACTTGAATAAGGGGGAGAGGAATGGTTAATCTGGGCATTGATTTAGGCGGAACCAACATTGCAGCAGGTCTTGTGGATTCAGACTTTCACCTGAAAGCAAAGGCATCGGTTCCCACTGGGCTGCCAAAGACGCCGGAGGAGATTGGGGATGCAATCCGGGAACTGGCAGCAGGACTTCTGAAGGAGAACGGACTGGATTTTGAAGAGTTGGGAAGTGTGGGAATCGGAATACCGGGAACAGTCAACAAGGCAGAGGGCATGGTGGAGTATGCCAATAATCTGGAATTTAACAATGTGCCTTTTGCGGCAATGATGAAAAAACGTTTTCCCTGTCTGGTATTTGCAGAGAATGATGCAAAGGCAGCTGCCTGGGGAGAATATCTGGCAGGAGCCGGAAGAGGATGCAAATCCATGGTGGCTGTGACATTGGGAACCGGAGTGGGCGGAGGAATTATTTTTGACGGAAGGATATGGGATGGGTGCAACGGCGCGGCAGGGGAGATTGGCCACATGGTTGTGGAGCGGGGCGGAAGGCCCTGTACCTGCGGACGGAACGGATGTCTGGAAGCTTATGCGTCCGCCACGGCTTTGGTAAAACGGGGTCGGGAGGAGGCTGGGAAGCATCCGGAATCTCTTCTCGCCCTGTGGGACGCAAACGGAACAGGACTGGATGGACGGAGGATTTTTGAGGCGGCAGAACAAAAGGATGAGACGGCCTGCCAGGTGGTTGAGGAGTTTTTGTGGTATCTGGCAGAGGGAATGGCCAATCTTGTGAATCTTTTGCAGCCGGAGAGAATCTGTATCGGCGGAGGACTCAGCGGCGCAGGGGACAAATTGTTAGTTCCTCTGAAAAAGAAAATGGAGCCGTTTGTCCATTCCAGAAATGCAAAGACAAATACTGGTATTTTTCTGGCAGAG
>CATLIJ010000214.1 GCA_949948825.1 uncultured Clostridiaceae bacterium | reverse complement strand
CAGGTAAGTCAAATGATAAATGTCCTGCAAATCCTTCAAAAGATTCAGTACCTGAGACTGAATGGACACATCCAGCGCTGACACCGGCTCATCACAGATAATCAGCCTGGGATTTAAAGCAAGGGCACGGGCAATACCTATTCTCTGCCTCTGTCCCCCGGAAAACTGATGAGGATAACGATTATAAAACTCCTCAGCAATACCCACATCCCTCATCAGCCCCCGGATACGCTCCTCCAGCTTTTCTTTATCCTTCAGCCCATAAGTCACCAGCGGCTCACCGATAATATCCTTCACACTCATCCGGGGATTCAGAGACGCATACGGGTCCTGAAAAATAATCTGCATCTGACGCCGGGTCTGCCTGAGTAAATATCCTTTATAATCAGTAAAATTAAGTCCGTCAAAGAAAATTTTCCCGGCAGTAGGCTCCAGAAGACGAATCAGCACCCGGCCCAAGGTACTTTTCCCACACCCGGACTCTCCCACCAGAGCCAAAGTCTCCCCCTCATAAATTTTCAGATTCACATCAGTCACTGCATGTACCTTCAGGGGATTTTTTCTGGTTCCTCCTGCCGGAAACTCCTTCCCCAAATGCCTTGCCTCAAGAAGCGCGGTCTTTTCCTCACTTACTCCTGTTGCCATTCCCTCTCTCCTTCTTCTCTTGCGGACCCTCTCCAAGCCCTTCCTCGAATCACATTCCCATAAGCTGTTACAGATTTTCCAAGCCTCAAATAACCATATGCGGTTTTTTTCCTCTCCTTCTGTCAGGCTTCCCCCTCATACTGAAAGCACCGCACCTTATGTTCCTCTCCCACCTGGTACAGATCCGGCCTCTCCACAAAGCACCGTTTTTTGGCCTCACTGCAGCGGGTGCAAAAACTGCAGCCCTCTGGCAGATGAAGCAGATTCGGCACCACGCCTTCAATGGTGTGCAGACGTCTGGCCTTTTCATCCAGCCTGGGAATGGAATTTAACAGCCCCCTGGTATAAGGATGGCTGGTATGATCAAACAGCTCAAAGGTCTCTGCCTGCTCCATCACCTTTCCCGCATACATTACATACACATAATCACAGACCTCTGCCACCACTCCCATATTGTGGGTAATCAAAATGATGGAAGTCCCCTGTTCCTCACACAGCTTTTTCATCAAACGAAGAATCTGTGCCTCAATGGTCACATCCAATGCAGTGGTAGGCTCATCGGCAATCATTACCTTGGGACGGCAAACCATGGCCATTCCAATCATCACCCGCTGGCGAAGGCCCCCGGACAGCTGATGGGGATAATTGTAATATCGCTTTTCCGGTTCCGGAATGCCCACTGCCCGGAAAATCTCCACCACCCGCTCCTTTGCCTCTGCCTTTGACACCTTCTGGTGAAGCAAAATCGCCTCCCGCACCTGCTTTCCCACTGGATACACAGGATTTAATGATGTCATGGGCTCCTGAAAAATCATAGAAATCTCATTTCCCCGCACCTTAGAAAGCTCTTTTGCACTTAAATGGGTAATATCCCTGCCATCTAACGTGATGGTTCCCCCAACCACCCGGCCCGGATACCGCAAAAGCCCCATAACGGACATGGCAGTCATGCTCTTGCCGCATCCAGATTCCCCCACAACTCCGATAATCTTTCCCGCCGGCACCTGAATGCTGACTCCGTCCACTGCCGGAGCCACACCCTTTGCTGTAAAGAAATGGGATTTTAAGTCTTTTATATCCAAAACAATTGATTCACGCATCCCTTCCCCTCCTACTGCTCTTTCAAATAAGGATCAAGCACATCCCGCAGGCCGTCCCCCAGGAAATTAAATGCCATCACCACAATCATAATCGCCACGCTGGGCGCAATGGAAAGCCATGGCTCGGAAAACAGATATTTCTTTCCCCGCACTGCCATCAGTCCCCAGCTTGCAGAGGGCGGCTGAGCCCCAATGCCCAAAAAGCTAAGAGAAGCCTCTGACAAAATAGCAGAAGGAATGTTCAGAGTAAACAGCACAATCAGCGAAGGCAGACAGTTGGGAAGAATATGGCGGAACATAATGGTCCATTGTCTCACTCCAATGGACCGGGCCGCCTCCACAAACTCTTTTTCCTTCAGAGACAAAGTCTGAGAACGGACAATCCTCGCTGTACCCGCCCAGTTGACCAGACTTAAGGCAATAAAAATATTGATCAGGCCGCCTCCCATGGTATACATCACCACCATGGCCAGCAAAAGAGACGGGAAGGCCAGCATCACATCAGCCAGACGCATGATGACAAAATCCGTCTTTCCCCCATAAAATCCGGCGCACAGTCCCAGCACAGTTCCTATGGCCATGGAAATCAAGGTGGGAACCAGACCAATGGTCAGAGAAACCCTTGCCCCAAAGATCACCCTGCTAAGCACATCCCGCCCCAGCTCATCCGTACCCAGCCAGTGAGCCAGACTGGGATCCTGCAGCCGGTCTGTCAGGCTTTGCTTCAGATGATCATAAGGAGCCACAATTGGAGCAAACACTGCTGCCAGCAAAAATAAAATTAAAATCACTGCGGAAAATGCCGCCAGCTTGTTCTGTCTTACCAGAGTTTTCAGCTGATCCTTCCAGGTATCCGCCTCCCCCAGCTGTGCCGAGACATCTGCCTGCTCCTTTTGTCTGTTTTCCAAACCCTCGGTTCCCGGCTCTTTTGAATGATCCAACATACCATTTCCACCTCATCCCTTTTTCTGCAATTGTTCTTTTGTTATCACGCGCTCTCCCTGGGAAAAATCGGTTACTGTACACGGGGGCATCCAACCTGACTTCCACATTCCCAAAACTCGCGCTTACGCGCTCCTGCGTCTGCTGCTCATCCGCGTTCTGCACCTTATCACGCGCCCTCCCGAATCCTCGGGTCCAGCACATTATAGAGAAGATCCGCCGCCAGATTGCCTGCGATAATCAGGATAGTGGTAAACACCACGGTTCCCTGAAGCAGCGGCATGTCCCGCGTCTCAATGGCATTCACTGCCAGCCGTCCAATTCCCGGTACTCCAAACACACTTTCCGTCAGCACGGCTCCGGAAAGCATACTGGAAATCTGCAGCACCATCATCGTCACCACTGGCAGCATGGCATTTTTTAAGGCATGCCCCACAATCACCCCATGCTCCCGCAGCCCCTTTGCCCGGGCAGTCCGTATGTAATCATTCTGCATCACCTCCACCAGATTGGAGCGGGTCATTCGGGCAATGCTCCCCGCCGAGTTCCAGCCCAGGGCAATGGCAGGCAGAATCATAGCCTTCACAGAATCAAATCCAGACACAGGAAACCATTTCAGCTTAAAAGCAAACACATACTGCAAAACCAAAGCAGTCATAAACACTGGCATGGACACTCCCATCAGAGCGCATCCCATAAAAAGCCGGTCCAGCAGCCTGTTCTGACGCACAGCCGCCACAATCCCTGCCACAATCCCAATCACCCAGGCCACCACTGCCGCCAGAAGCGACAGCTTCACTGTGTTAGGAAATGCATCCAGAATAATTCCCGTCACATTTCGGTTCAGCCGGTAGGAGGTCCCAAAATCCCCCTGAAGAGCATGAAACACATATTGAAAAAACTGCACTGTAACCGGCTGGTCCAGTCCCATCTCCCGGCTGATCTTCTCAATCACCGCTGGATTCACATGCTCTCCCAGCATAGTCGTAACCGGGTCTCCCGGCACAATCCGCAGCATGACAAATATGGCAAGCACCACCCCCACCAGCACTGGAATCGAAATGGCAATCCGTTTCCCTACCCTGCTCCACATAAATACCAATCCCCCTTCCGAATGATCCAGATTTGGAAAAATCATGGATTCTAATCAACTACCCCGGTGCAAGCACTCAAGCACTGTGAGCGGCTCCTACGTCGCCTCTCACAGCACTTGCCTTTTGGACTTGCTTACGCAAGTCCAAAAGCGGGGTATGAAAGTTTCCCTGTCTCTTCCTCTACATATAATCAAATAAGGTCATTTGACCTTCCAGCCCTTGGTTTCGGAATAATTTCTTATATTCGTTCCCCTGGTTCTTTACATAATTTGCTATCACTTCTTCATTTCCATGTTCGCTTACAGTTGCTACATAATATCCGGATGACCAGAAATTCCCTCCCCACAATTTCTTCTTTACCTCTGGACATCGGCTGAGCACTTCTTTAGCTGTTATACTCTTTACTATCTTTACTATCTGCGTCGGACTGTAACTTGGCACCGATTGGATCAGAAAATGTACATGATCTTTATCCGTCCCTATCTCCAGAAAATACAGGTCGTAACGCTTACTTATTTCTTCACATATTTCTTTTATTACCTCATCTACCTCTTCACTTATTACGACTCTTCGATATTTCGTTGGGAATACAAAATGATACATAAGCTTTGATACGTTGTGCGACTTGTGGATATGTTCACTCATCTACAACTCTCCTTTCTGCTTCCATTGTATCATCTTTTCTACTTTATGGTAAGTTTGTTACGATGCAAGCATCGGGGAATTGTACCCTCCTGTGATTAAACTCGAAATTACCATTTCTTACTCCATAATTAGTCCGGCATACAAACTCCGCCATTACAGCCATCATCCTTTTATCGTTCTCATCTGCCTTGATCGGGCAGAACGCGTAAACCACATATCCATTTTCGTCAATATCAATGATATATCTGATCTCCCGGATTTTCCATTCAGGCACAAAGCAAATCTGAATATCCCCTCCTATATATAGCAATTAGTGGTATTCTGGGTGTTTTTAGCCGCACCCAGTCGCTGTTGACGAACTCTACGCCCCATCAACCAGGCAAATGTTTCATGAATATTTAATGCAGCCAATAATCCCGGGCAGTGTATACACTGATTCCCATATTTTTAGAATATAATTGGCTCCAACTATAGCTGCGTTTTTCTATCGTATTATGATCATCCAGATTGCTCTCGTAAAATGTTGCCCCATCTCCATTGGATGAATAAAAGATCATGCTATGACTCCCTGTGTGCTGACGGCGCAGCTGGACAAAATCTCCAGGCC
>CATLIJ010000213.1 GCA_949948825.1 uncultured Clostridiaceae bacterium | reverse complement strand
ATCCTGAATTTCACTGTAAAACAGGCGGTTGATGCAGGCCCGCACCAGAGAGTTGCCGAAATTATGGAACCGGCGCTTGTTTTCCGTAAAATAGGTGGAGGACAGACGGTCTCCCACAACCATATCCGCGTGACGCTCCAGAACCTCCTGGGCCATGCTTTTTCCTGCCTCTGCGGGATAGGTGTCATCACCGTCAATCATAATATAACACTCTGCGTCAATATCCCGGAACATTCTTCTTACTACGTTGCCTTTTCCCTGCTGGTATTCATATCTTACAATGGCGCCGGCTTTTTTGGCCAGCTTGTCGGAACCGTCAGTAGAATTGTTGTCATATACATAGATGGCTGCCTCCGGCAATTCTCTTTTCCAGTCCTGAACCACTTTTTCTATGGTTGCGCTTTCATTATAACAGGGGATTAATACAGCAATTTTATCCACAATGCTGCCTCCTTTCCATGAGGATTTGTCTAATGAGACAAGTCCAAGGCTATTGTAGCTATATTTTTCCCAAAAATCAACTACTTTCTTTTGTGAAAACAGGAGAAACCGGAAAACAATGGAAGTTGGTATTGTATAAATCCCCCTGAATATGCTATACTTTTCACGACAACAGCAAAAGCTTGTGCGGGTCCTGAACAGAGAAAGGAAAGGAAAAACCACTGGGACGCGGAAAGGAGAAGAATGAAAGCAGAAGAAACATTAAGTTTATTGGACAGTGAGAAGGCCAGAAAACGGATGGAGGAACTTTATGGTGCGGATTTGGCAGAGGAAAATGCAGGCCGCTACCGGGATATGATAGAGAAATTTAAGAATACTTATGGAGACAAGGATATTCTGATGTTCAGCTCTCCGGGAAGAACTGAGATCAGCGGCAACCATACAGACCACAACCATGGCAAGGTGCTGGCTGGCAGTATTAATCTGGACTGTGTGGGCATTGCTGCAAAAAACGGTACTTCTAAAGTGAACCTGGTCAGCGAGACCTTTAATCAGAAGTTTACCATTGACTTAGAGGATCTGGAGGCCAGCGAGAGAAAGGCTGGTACAGAGGATCTGGTGAGAGGGCTTTTGCAGGGCTTTCAGGAGTTTGGTTATAAGATCGGTGGCTTTGACGCTTATATTACCAGCAATGTGATCAGCTCTGCGGGAGTCAGCTCCTCAGCAGCCTTTGAGATGCTTTTGTGTTCCATGATCAACACCTTTTTCAATGAGGGGCGTATGGACACTGTGGCTTATGCTCATGTGGGAAAATATGCGGAGAATGTATACTGGGACAAAGCATCCGGGCTTTTGGACCAGATGGCATGTGCTGTGGGCGGCCTGATTACCATTGATTTTAAAGATCCGGCGGCTCCTGTGGTGGAGAAGATTGATTTTGATTTTGCCTCCATGGACCACAGCCTGATTATTGTGCAGACAGGCAAGGGCCATGCGGATTTAAGCGCGGATTATTCTTCTGTTCCCAATGAGATGAAAAAGGTGGCAGAATATTTTGGAAAGGAAGTCTGCGCGGAGATTACCGAGGAGCAGGTGATCAAGAACCTGAAGGGAGTCCGGGAGTTTGCAGGGGATCGCTCTGTGATGCGTGCGCTTCATTTCTTTGAGGAGAATAAGCGGGTGGAGGCAGAGGTTGCCGCTCTGAAAGAGGGACGGTTCCAGGATTTTCTGGATGGAATTACGGCTTCCGGCAATTCCTCCTGGAAATGGCTTCAGAATTGTTTTACCAATGCTGCTTATCAGGAACAGGGAATCACAGTGGCTCTGGCATTGACAGAGCTGTTCCTTGCAGAAAAGAAGAGAGGCGCATGCCGTGTGCATGGAGGCGGCTTTGCCGGCGTGATTATGGCTATGATTCCCAATGATCTGGTGGAGGAATATGTGGCTTATATGGAGGGAGCGCTGGGGGAGGGATGCGCTTATCCAATGAGCATCCGTCCTTATGGAGCAATCTGTGTGAATGAAGTGATTTAATTTTGGCATTCTGAAAAGGATTTGTAACAAGGAGGAGCAATGGAAAATCTTGCAGAGAGATTGAAAAATCAGTGCGGCAAAGAGATTAAGGACTGCAGTAATTATGAGCTGTATCAGGCTTTGCTTGCCATGGTACAGAAGGAAGCATGTAAGCGGGAGAGCAATGAGGGAAAAAAGAAAATCTATTATATTTCCGCAGAGTTTCTGATTGGAAAGCTTTTGTCCAACAATCTGATTAATTTAGGCTGGTATGACGAGGCGCGGGATGTGCTGGCTGCCGCTGGAAAGGACTTAACCCAGGTGGAGGAGGCTGAGCCGGAGCCGTCTCTTGGCAACGGCGGATTGGGACGGCTGGCTGCCTGTTTTCTGGACTCTATGGCAGGACTGGGACTCAATGGGGCGGGCATTGGCCTGAACTATCATTTTGGACTGTTTAAGCAGGAATTTGAGGACCAGCTGCAAAAGGAGACTCCCAACCCGTGGATTGAGGAGAAAAGCTGGCTCATCCGGCGGGAGGTCTCTTATCCGGTGGAATTTGGGAATCTGACCGTTCATTCCAGATTATATGATATTGCAGTGACCGGGTACCGGAACCGGACGGACTGGCTTCATCTGTTTGATGTGGAAACTGTGGACGAGGGAATTGTGGAGGAGGGAATTTCCTTTGACAAGGAGGATATTGCCAAAAACCTTACCCTGTTCCTTTATCCGGATGACAGTGATGACAAGGGGCGGAAGCTTCGGATTTACCAACAGTATTTTATGGTCAGCAATGGGGCGCAGCTGATTCTGGATGAGTGTGAGAAAAAGGGCTGCAATCTTCATGATCTGCCAGACTATGCGGTGATTCAGATTAATGACACCCATCCGTCCATGGTGATTCCGGAATTGATTCGTCTGCTCACCCTGCGGGGGATTGATTTTGACGAGGCAGTGGAGATTGTAAAGAAAACCTGCGCCTACACAAACCATACCATTCTGGCAGAGGCTTTGGAGAAATGGCCTATCGCTTACTTAAAAGAGGTAGTTCCTCAGCTTGTGCCGATTATCGAGATTCTGGATGCCCGGATTCGCCGGAGGTTTGAGAAGCCTGAGGTGGCGATTATTGACCATAAGGATTTGGTACACATGGCCCATATGGATATTCACTATGGCTTCAGCGTCAATGGAGTGGCTTATCTTCACACGGAGATTTTAAAGAATACAGAGCTGAAAAGTTTTTATGAACTGTATCCTGAGAAGTTTAACAACAAAACCAATGGCATTACCTTCCGCCGGTGGCTGCTTCACTGCAATCATCCCCTGGCAGATTTCATCACCGAGAAGATTGGAGCAGAATATAAAAAAGACGCTAAGCTTCTGGAAAAGCTGGGTGAATTTACAGATGAGGCTTCCTTAAAGGAGCTTTTGGACATTAAGCATCAGAATAAGGTGGCTTTAAAGCATTATCTGAAGGAAACTCAAGGGATTGATGTGGATGAAAACTCGATTTTTGATATTCAGATTAAGAGGCTTCACGAGTACAAGCGGCAGCAGATGAATGCCCTGTATGTGATTCACAAATATCTGGAGATCAAGAGAGGCAAGGTTCCCACCACGCCGATTACCGTGATTTTCGGGGCAAAGGCAGCGCCTGCTTATGTGATTGCCAAGGATATTATTCATCTGATTCTCTGCCTGGAAAAGCTGGTGAACCAGGACCATGAGGTCAGCCCTTATCTCAAGGTAGTTATGGTGGAGAACTATAATGTGACAAAGGCAGAGAAGCTGATTCCGGCCTGTGATATTTCCCAGCAGATTTCTCTGGCATCCAAGGAAGCAAGCGGCACAGGAAACATGAAGTTTATGTTAAACGGAGCTGTAACTTTGGGAACCATGGATGGGGCCAATGTGGAGATTGCTGATTTGGTGGGTAAGGACAATATCTATATTTTCGGAGAATCCAGCGAGACGGTAATCCGGCATTATGAGGATGAGGATTATGTGTCAAAGGATTACTATGAGGCCAATGAGGACATTCAGGAGGCAGTGGATTTTATCATTGGAGAGGAGCTTATGGAGATCGGCTGCGAGGAGAATCTGAAACGGCTGTATGATGAGCTGCTGAAGAAGGACTGGTTTATGACTCTTCTGGATTATGAGGCTTATGCCAAGGCCAGAGAGCAGGCATATAAGGATTATGAGAACCGGATGGAATGGGCGAAGAAAATGCTGGTGAACATCAGCAAGGCAGGATTTTTCTCCTCAGACCGGACGATTGAGGAGTATAACCGGGATATTTGGGGATTGAAGTAAGGTTTTACAGGATAATTGCAGAAGGGTCCGCTTCAGGAGAAACCGGGAACAAGTATGAAGATGTTCCCTGTCCTCCTGCAGGCGGACCTTTCTGGTACAAGGTTTTTGTAATAGCTCCAGTGCTTCACTTTCTGTCTGGATGGAGCATCAGGTGGCTACAGCACAGCCTTTTTTCTGGAAGGTTCAGCAGCTACCGGCTCCTGAATCACCCGGTCATAGCGGCAGGCGGAGAAGATCAGCCCCAGAAAAGCCATATTCAGGAGAATGCTGATACGTCCTTCGGACAGAAAGGGCAGGATGGTGAAGGGGCCGTATTGGAAGCCGAAATTACCTAATGTGTAGAGTATGGTCTGGAACAGAAGGCACAAGCCGCATCCAAAGGAAAGAGAGAAGGCTAAATTTCCCCGGATTTTCCGAATGCAGGAAAAGAGGAGCAGGTAAAACCCAGTGATAGCGGTCAAAAGGGCAGCTCCAGCTATGTGGCCGAACATCAGGCTGCACAGGGCAATCAGATAGTTGTTGTGAGCATGCTGAGGCAGAATGTCCCACATGGTTACATTGGAGACATCATAATGAATGTACCTGGGGTTTCCTCCGGTTTCCCGGATTTTCTGCACCGCTTCGTCAAATTCTTTTTCCTCCTCTTCTGTGGAGTAAATGGCATTAATCCCGATCTGCATGGGATTTCGCTGGGCAAAATACCATGCTCCGGTTCCGTAATCCATCATTTCTTCCGAAGTCAGGGCAATTCCCTTGGTCAGAGGAGTG
>CATLIJ010000212.1 GCA_949948825.1 uncultured Clostridiaceae bacterium | reverse complement strand
GTGTTATAATAATACTATCTTAATGACCGGATATAAAAAAGACAGCAACTGGTTACATCAGGGAGGAAAAGAACAACATGGCATTTCATGAGACGCAGCTTCAGGCCATCCGCCACAAGGACGGACCAATGCTGGTGCTGGCAGGTCCGGGGTCAGGAAAAACCACAGTGATTACCCACCGGATTCAGTATCTGGTAGAACAATATAGAGTGGAGCCAGCAGGAATCCTTGTGATTACGTTCACAAAGGCAGCGGCTCAGGAGATGAAGCTGCGTTTTCAGGCGCTCATGGAGGGCAGGCGGCTTCCAGTCAGCTTTGGTACCTTTCATGCGGTATTTTTCAGTATTTTAAAACATGCTTATGGGTATGATGCCTCCAACATTATCCGGGAGGAGGACCGGGTAAAGATAATCCGGGATTTGATGGAGCGGCATCATGTGGATGTGGAGGATGAGGCGGATTTTGCCAATGGAATTTTATCTGAAATCAGCGCGGTCAAAGGGGAAATGATTTGTCTGGATCATTACTATTCCAAAAACTGTTCCGAGGAAATATTTAAAAAGCTGTACCAGGGATATATGGATGCTCTGGTACGGCAGCGTCTTTTGGATTTTGATGATATGCTGGTTATGTGCTATGAGCTGTTTACCCAAAGGAAAGATATTCTGGCAGCATGGCAGCAGAAATACAGATATATTTTAGTAGATGAGTTTCAGGATATTAACCGGGTTCAGTATGAGATTGTGCGGATGCTTGCCGCACCGGAGGACAATCTGTTTATTGTGGGAGATGACGATCAGTCCATCTACCGCTTTCGGGGAGCAAAGCCAGAGATTATGCTGGGATTCAGGAAAGATTACCCAAAGTCCAAACAGACGCTTTTGGGGATCAATTACCGTTCTACCTCAGAGATTGTAGATGCGGCAGGACGGCTGATCCGGCACAATAAAACCCGCTATCCCAAGGAAATCCGCGCAAACAGGGGAAAAGGGCGTCCGGTGGTGACTGCTGTATGGGAGGATGCCAGGGCAGAGACAAAGGGAATTGTGGAGGAGCTGCAGGACTATGTGCGCATGGGGTACAAATGGTCAGACATGGCAGTTTTGTACCGGACAAGCCTGGAGCCGCGGCTTTTGATGGAACGGCTGATGGAGTACAACATTCCTTTCCGGATGCGGGACACGCTGCCGAATCTGTATGACCATTGGATTGCGCTGGATATCTGCGCTTACATCCGGATGGCAGAGGAGAGAAATGTGAAAAAGGGAAAGGCAGTCCGTGCGGATGTGTTAAGGGTGATGAACCGGCCAAAGCGTTATATCAGCCGGGAAGCCATTTCCGGACAGGAGATCTCCTGGAGCGGCATAAAGGCATGGTATCAGGACAAGGACTGGATGGTGGAGCGGATCGAGCAGCTGGAATATGATTTGCGGATGATTGGAAAAATGGCTCCTGTGGCAGCTGTGAATTATATCCGGAAAGGTGTGGGGTATGATGAGTATTTAAGGGAATATGCAGGATACCGGAGAATGAAGCCAGAGGAGCTTCTGGAGGTGGCGGACCAGCTGCAGGAGAGCGCGGCAGGCTATGGTACGGCGGAGGAATGGTTTTACCATATGAAGGAGTACGGGGAGCAGCTGAAGGAGCAGGCCAGACATCTGGATAAAAATATGGACTGTGTGTCGCTGATGACCATGCACAGCTCCAAAGGACTGGAATTTCCAGTGGTTTATATTCTGGATGCCAATGAGCGGGTGACGCCTCATCACAAAGCAGTGCTGGATGCGGATTTGGAGGAGGAGCGGCGGATGTTTTATGTGGCTATGACCAGGGCCAGGGAGCGTCTGCATGTGTGCTATGCCAAGGAGCGGTATGGGAAGGAGCAGGAACGGTCGCGGTTTATTGATGAATATTTGTAGGTAAGTCATTCTTTGGGGAAATTATGCTTGGTATTTGATTGTTTTTATGTTTGCCCATAAGTCTTAGCATAGTTTTCCTGAATGAACTGAACCACCGTCTTCTCGGCTTTGGATACAGAGTTTTCATCTGCCCATACTAAATAGTGTTCACTCAAGCCAAGAGATTTATAATTCAGTGATTTCACACAAATATGATTGTTTTTTACATACCAATTGTTTTTCAGCATCTGGTGCAGGAATATACCTGCACCTTTGTTTTCAGCGATTGCTTGGAGAATATTGCCAAGACTATTTAAATAGTGTACCTGTTTTGAGGTTAAAAACCGCTGAAAATAAGGTATGGATTCTTTTTTAGAATATGTGATCAGTTCCAGGTTCTCATACTCGTCTTTTAATAATACCTGAGAGCGGAAATTCATACGCTCATACTGTCTGAGTTCTTGTTCTTTATTTTCCAGATTTACAGCAGTAATGCCAATGCTGTAGTGGCCCTGCATTAGTTCCGAAGAAAAGTTTAACATCGAAACCTCATGTAAGGAAATATTGATTTCAGGATATTTTTTTGTATTCCCCATATAATATCTTCCAACATAAAATTGCAAGCTACTGGGATTGCTGCCAGATGGACAACACCAGAGATTCGCTCTCGTTCTTTTCGAAAAGACTGCCAAATTTCTATTTTTTGTTCCAGGGACTCCAGAATTGTTTTGCAATCATAATAAACCTGCAACCCGTATTCAGTTGGATAGGCCCCTTTTCTGGAGCGGTATAACAGAATCACTTCCAATTCTTCCTCTAAAGCATGTATAGATGCGGTAAGGGCTGGTTGTGTCATATATAATTCCTTAGCCGCCTGGTTAAAGGAATGGCTTTCTACTACCTTCACAAAATAGCGCAATTGGTCCAGCTTCAAACTTATCATCTCCTTAAAAATACATATCTTTGCTGTTTCTTATGCTACATTATACCAATAAAGTATTAAAAAGTCAGCAGAGGTTATAGATTGTTTTTATATCCTTTGATAATAAACTGCAATTATACAAGCAAAATATATTGTGATAAAATTATCAATGTAAAAAGTTGAAGGTTACAAAGGATTGGGAGGTATTATTATGGCACAAGGAAAAGGAAACTTGCTGGTTGATCATAAACTTTTTTGGAAACTTGTAGTGGTTTTGCTGCAATTTTTTGCTGTTTATTTACCGCCGGTTGGACAGATGACTGTTTTGGGAATGCATATTGTATTTATTCTCATTGGTACTATTATTGGCTGGATTTTTATTGATCTTGGATGGCCGTCTGTCACTGGCATTGTTGCTTTGGGAATCTGCGGTGCTTTTGATTCTATGGATGCTGCTCTGGCCGCTTGTCTGGGAAGTCAGACGCAATGGATGGTTTTTGGCGCATTGTTGATTTGTGCTTTTGTTGCAGAATCTGGTTTGGCAGACGTGATAGCTGGCTTTTTGCTGAATCTAAAGCTTTCCAGAAAAAGCCCTTTTATTATGAGTTTTTTCTTTTTTATCAGCGCATATGTAGTGGCGGCGGTTTCTGCCTGTCAAATTGCGGTTTTGCTCTTTATTGGACTATACCGCGGCATTGCTGAAAAAGCAAAAGTGAAACCAGGTGATTTGATTAACTCTTATTGGCTTTGCGGTCTGGCTTTGTGTTCCGTATTTGGCGAGATGCTTCCGCCGTATAAGATTTCTATGATTATTTTGCTTAATATTTATAACTCCGCAGTTGCTGTGCCTCTGTCAGTACTGCAAGGTATGCTATGGGGAGTTGGCGGTTCGGTGGTTTTGACTCTCACTTATATATTTTTCTGTAAATATGTTATGCGGGTTGATTTGTCAAGTTTTGATCCCGATATTTTGCAGATTAAGAAGATAAGCCCAACGAAAGAACAAAAGGCCATGTTGTGGTATATTGGAATTATGGTTATTCTTTTGATCGTACCAAGCATTTTTTCATCCAGCAGTTTACTGGTCTTCAGGGGGATGAATTATATGGGCTTTGGCGGTCAGATGCTGATTTTGGTAATTGTAATGATGAGTATTCCGGTAAATGGAAAGCCTCTTTTGGATATGGCTACTATGGGAAAGGGCTTTAGCTGGAATGTGTTTTGGATGGCGGCTTTTTATACTACCATCAGTGGATTTATCTCAAAACCGGAAGTGGGCATTTCTGCCTCTTTAAGTAACTGGTTTGCCCCCTTGTTACAGATTATGCCAGCTGTTGTATTTGTAATATTGGCCATATATTTGGGAAGCAATTGTTCCATTGGCTTGCCATCAGCCAATCCGGTAAATGCCATTGCCTTCAGCAGTACCGATTTGATCTCATTTAAGACCCAAAGCCGGTTAGGATGGATTACAGGCTTTATTATGGCAACAATTTCGGTTGTTATGTATTTTGTTATGGCGGTATTCTTTAATATGGCTGGAATTGCTTAAATAATTATTTAAATATTATATAAAATGGAGGTAGAAACATGAAGATCATTGACATGCGGGTACGCGCTCCCTTTGCTGCTTATAAGGGTTGCAATCTGTTTAATAACGATTACATAACGCCGGATGGTTATGGTGGCGCCCGCAATTATAAGGTGCCGCAATCTGTGCGTCAGTTTTCTATGGAGCTGTTGATTCAGGAGGCAGATGAAGCCAATGTGGAAAAAATGGTAGTGCCAGTGCGCAAGAATCTTGGCGGAGTCAATGAAGATCTTGCCGCCTTAATTCATCAGTATCCAGAACGGATTATTGGACTGGCAGGGATTGATGTGGATTATATGACCATGAAGCCAGTGATTGAAGAAATAGAAAAATTTGTGGTAAATGGTCCATGTACGGGAATCATTCTGGAACCTGGGCAAGATAAGACGCCCTGGATGGTAAATGATGTGAGGGTATTTCCTGTTTATGACTATTGCCAGGAAAATAACATCCCGATTTTTATGACATATGGAGGCATTATGGTTCCAGGCGGCCTGCGCTATTATATGCCGGTTCCATTAGATGATGTATTAGGGGCTTTTCCGCGCCTGAAAATTGGTTTGGCTCATGGAGGATGGCCTTTTGTGAATGAAATGTGTCAGATGGCAGTGAATCGAGGGAATCTTTA
>CATLIJ010000211.1 GCA_949948825.1 uncultured Clostridiaceae bacterium | reverse complement strand
GAGAGGAGGCAAAGCTCTATCGGGCGAACCTCAAATACATGGCGGTCGAGCTGGGGGAAGGCAGCCATAAGGTGGAGCTGGAATACATTTCTCCGCTGGCGGGAGTCGGCAAGTTTCTCTCGGTCTGTGGATTTGGTATATTTTTTATTCTGGTTATGGTATTGGAAGGGAAGCGGTACTGTGGATTTATACGAATTAGCTGACACGATAAGAGAAAAACTGGAATCTCAAGTTGCGGAATTATACAAGGATAATCAAATTATGGCGGCAAAATCCCTTTGATGTGTTCCCATATACCATCGTGGTCCGGCATACCGCCGGCCCGACCACCCAGTACTTTTGTGCCTTTCAGCTTCTCCCAGGTAAAATTCTCGTCCGGCTGCCTTGCTACCAGGAAATTGCCGGCCCGCTGGGTCAGCTGGGCAAAATTTACTGCATAATCCTCTGCGCCTCCGGCATAGGTGTAAATACTTGCCTCTGAACCCATGAAACCAATATCCGCATCTCCGCTGATCAGGGCAGTCATTACCTTGTCAGCTCCAGCTCCGTTTACCAGAGTCAGCTCAAGCCCTTCCTCTTTAAAATAGCCCAGTTCAATGGCAGCATACTGGGGAGCATAGAAAATCGAATGTGCCACTTCATTTAAAGTCACTGGCGTAAGACTGCTGTCAGTTTTGGATGACTGACATCCGGACAATGCGGCGGTCAGAAGCGCCGTCACAAGAAACAGAGCGGTCCTGCCTTTTGTTGCTCTTTTTTTCATGTTTTCCTCCTGGTTTTTCCCTTAATACTACATGTTATGTGAAAAAGAGAAAAAGGTGTGATAAAAAGGAGCCTTTTGCCTTGACAAGGCTTCTTTTTGTGCATTATAATTTCTGCGGGACAAAAGTATTTTTCTATTAACAAAGAAGAGAGGAAAAAATTATGAAAAAGACAACGAGACAAATCCTGGCTTTTATGACGGCAGCAGTGACTGCCCTTTCCCTTAGCGCCTGCGGCGGCGACAAACCGGCGGCAGAGACCACCAAAGCGCCGGCAGCAGAGGGGACTGAAAAAGCCGGAGGAGAGGCCCAGGCAGCAAAAGAGGAGGAGGCATCCGGGGAAAAGAAGGTTTTGCGGGTGGCCATGGAATGTGCCTATGCTCCTTACAACTGGACACAGCCGGATAATTCCAATGGTGCGGTTCCCATTCAGGACAGCAATGAGTTTGCGTATGGATATGATGTTATGATGGCAAAAAAGATCTGTGAAGAGCTGGATTATGATTTGCAGATTATCCGTCTGGACTGGGATTCCCTGATTCCAGCCCTTCAGAGCGGACAGGCAGACTGTGTGATTGCAGGACAGTCCATTACAGAAGAGCGGCTGCAGGCAGTGGATTTCAGCGAGCCTTACTATTATGCCAGCATTGTGACTTTGGTGAAAAAGGGAAGCAAGTATGAGAATGCTGCAAGCGTGGCTGATCTGGCAGGAGCTACCTGTACCTCTCAGCAGAGTACCATCTGGTATCAGAACTGTCTGCCTCAGATTCCGGACGGGAATATTCTGGCTGCCACTGCCAGCGCTCCGGACATGCTGATGTCTCTCAATGCAGATAAATGTGACCTGGTAGTGACGGACCAGCCTACCGGCAAGGGAGCTTTGGTGGCTTATCCCAATTTTGTGATGCTTGAGTTTGGCGGCGGAGATGCAGATTTCCAGGTGACAGAGGAGGACATCAATATCGGCATTTCCATCAAGAAAGGCAATACGGAGCTGAAGACAGCCATTGACAGCGTGCTGACCAAAATGACAAAAGAGGATTATTCCAAAATGATGGATGAAGCCATTTCCGTACAGCCATTAGCGAACTAAAGAGTACTTATCTACCTGAATGGCACGCAGCAGGCGTGTCAGAAAAGAGGAAAATATGCCAACAGACTTTTTTGGCCGCGTAATGGCGGTGTTTCAGCGTTATGGAATGTCCATGCTGCAGGGAGCCGGAGTCAGTCTGCAGATTGCGCTGGTGGGAACCTTTGTAGGATGTGTCATCGGATTTGCCGTGGGTATTCTTCAGACGATTCCAGTGGAGCAGAAGGATCATCCGGCAAAAAAAGGCGCATTGTGGTTGATTAAACTGATTTTAAATGCCTATGTGGAGTTTTTCCGGGGAACCCCTATGATGGCGCAGGCGATGTTCATTTATTACGGACTGTTTCCGCTGATGGGGCTGAATCCGTCTATGCGGCAGTCGGCGTATTTTATTCTGTCTATTAACACAGGGGCCTATATGGCAGAGACAGTCCGGGGCGGAATTTTGTCCATTGATTCCGGACAGACCGAGGGCGCAAAAGCCATTGGAATGACTCATGTACAGCTCATGCTGTATGTGATTCTGCCTCAGGCCCTGCGCAACATTATGCCTCAGATCGGCAATAACCTGATTATTAATATTAAGGACAGTTGTGTGCTCTCCGTAATCGGTGTGGCAGAGCTGCTTTACAAGACAAAGGCAGCAGCAGGAGCTCTTTACATGAACTTTGAGACCTACACCATCACCATGGTTGTTTATTTTATTATGACTTTTACCTGTTCCCGCATTCTCCGGTGGATGGAGAACCGGATGGACGGCTCGGATAATTATGATCTGGCTACCACAGACACTCTGGCTCACACCAGCGGCATGTACCGGTATGAAGAAAAGAAGGAGGAGAGATGATGGCTGACAACAATCATGTATTGGAGATACGCCACTTGAGCAAATCCTTTGGGAAGCATGTGGTGCTGAAGGACATTGATTTTCAGGTGGATACAGGAGATGTGACCTGTATCATCGGCGCTTCCGGCTCTGGCAAATCCACATTGCTGCGCTGCATCAATATGCTGGAGACTCCTACCACCGGGGAGATTTTATATCATGACAAGGACATTACGGATCATGGGGTTAATGTGCCTGCCTACCGGTCCAGAGTGGGCATGGTGTTTCAGAGTTTTAATCTTTTTAACAATATGACGGTTCTGGAAAACTGTATGGTAGGGCAGACAAAGGTGCTGAAAAAAGGGAAAGAGGATGCTAAAAAGAATGCTATGAAATACCTGGAAAAGGTGGGCATGGCTCCTTATATTAATGCCAAGCCCCGGCAGATTTCCGGCGGGCAGAAGCAGCGGGTGGCTATAGCCCGCGCTCTTGCCATGGAGCCGGAGGTGCTTTTGTTTGACGAGCCAACCTCTGCTTTGGACCCTCAGATGGTGGGAGAGGTGCTGGCAGTCATGCGGACTTTGGCAAAGGAAGGAATTACCATGATCATTGTGACCCATGAGATGGCATTTGCCAGAGATGTGTCCAGCCATGTGGTGTTTATGGCAGATGGAGTGATTGAGGAGGAGGGAAATCCTGAGGAGATCTTTGGAAGTCCCAAGAAGGCCAAAACACAGGAATTTTTAAGCCGGTTTATTCAAGGGTAGGAGAGAAGCTGTCATGGAATATGGGATGATTGTGCTGGATTTGGATGGAACGCTGACGAACCGGAATAAGGAAGTCACCAGTCGGAATTATCATGCTCTTTTGGAGGCGCAGAAGCAGGGGAAGATTGTAGTGCTTGCCAGCGGAAGGCCCACCCATGGAGTGCTTCCCTTAGCTGAGCATCTGAAGCTTGATGAATACGGAGGATATGTTCTGTCCTTTAATGGAGGCGTCATAATGGATTGCGCTGCCAAAAAGGTAGTGTTCCAGAAATGGCTGCCAAAGGAGATTAACCGGACTGTCATTGAGATGGCAGAAAGAGAGCAGGTGGATCTGCTTACCTACCAGGATGACCTGCTGATTACCAATCATCCCGATTCGCCCTATGTACAGCTGGAGTCAAGAGTCAGCCATCTGAAGATTCAGAAGCCAGAGGATCTGGCTGCCTATGTGGATTTTGCTGTTCCCAAGTTTCTCATGGCAGAGGAGGACGGATACCTGGCCCTGGTGGAGGGCAGGGTGAAAGCAGCCCTGGGCGGGAATTTCAGCATTTACCGGTCTGACCCATTTTTCCTGGAGATCCTGCCAAAGGGAATTGACAAGGCAAAATGTCTGGAATATCTTTTGGAGCGTATTTCCATGAAGAGAGAGCAGGTGATTGCCTGCGGAGATGGATATAATGATCTGTCTATGATCCGGTTTGCCGGATTAGGGGTGGCCATGGAAAATGCAGTACTGCCTCTGCGGAATGCGGCAGATTACATAACTGCCTCCAATGAGGAGGATGGAGTGGCCCTGGTGGTGGAGAAATATTTGCTGTAAGGGATAATTCATGTCAATTCCCCGCCGTCTGAACTGTTTTACACGGAATGATTACGATTTTACAAAAACATGAAAACGGGTATGGACTTTATAAATTTACTGTGCTAAACTATCAGAAGCGGGCTGCAGGAAGGAATTACAAATATCCTGCGGAGTTTTGCCAGATATCATGCGGTCAAGACACCAGAGCATTTTTCAAACATGCTCCAAGCTCTCGGCTATGAATAAGAGGGGAGTCTGTAATGAATAAAAAAATCAAGACAGACGCAGTGGATCATCTGTTTCAGGCGATTCTTACATTGAAGACGCCGGATGAGTGTTATGCGTTTTTTGAAGATGTGTGTACAGTAAATGAACTTTTGTCTTTATCTCAGCGCTATGAGGTAGCCAAGATGCTTCGGGAGAAGCGGACCTATCTGGATATTGCAGAGAAGACCGGTGCGTCTACGGCAACCATCAGCCGTGTAAATCGGTCCCTGAATTACGGAAGTGATGGATATGATATGGTATTTGCCCGACTGATGAAGGAAGAGGAGTAGGGCATACCCTGAATAAACCGGCAGGCTGCCGCAATTTGATCTGGCAGCCTGCCGGTTTGTCTGTCATGGATTTGCCTTTTCCTCTTTCTTTTTTCTTTTCTCTGCTTTTATTGCTTTATGCCCGGAGGCTTCTTCCCGCAGCTGGTCAATCAAAATCTCAATCATCTGCTTTTTCAAATATACATCAAAGGATAATTCGCTGATAAAGGCAAACAGCTGAAGATATTCCCGTTCCTCTTCATCCGC
>CATLIJ010000210.1 GCA_949948825.1 uncultured Clostridiaceae bacterium | reverse complement strand
TGGAATGTCTTGTGAAAGATAAATTACTCCAAAAAGGCAGCGATATTTCAAAAGTGTATGGAAACAGCAGATACGTCCTTGCAATCACCGATATGGACAGTCCCCTGAAAATGAGCGCCAGGATTCAAACGGGCGGTGAGGAACTTGAGATTGCAGGCATATTAAAATACAACCCATTTACAAATGACGGAAACTCGGACGGCAAAGTAACCTTGATCACATCCGGCGAAACATTTTCCCGGCTTACAGGTGAGACTGGTTATTCCCTTATTATGATCCAGACAACTTCCAGTGCGACTGACGAGGATGTGCGGGCGATCAGCAGTATTTTGGACGAAAATTATAAATTTCGGGATATGCGGGATATGCGCACTGCCAACCTTTATCTGGCCTTCATGTTGTTTGTATATGGATTTTTGGCAATCATCACTTTGGTCACGGTACTAAACATTATGAACAGCATTTCCATGAGCGTATCGGCAAGGTTGAAACAGTATGGCGTCATGCGCGCTGTGGGTATGGACGAACGCCAGCTCACAAAAATGATTGCTGCTGAGGCGTTTACCTATGCCTCGTCCGGTTGTCTGGTTGGCTGTCTGGTTGGATTATTGCTTAGTAAATGGCTTTATGACAGTCTGATCACAAGTCATTACAGCTATGCTGTATGGAAAATTCCCGTGCCTTCTCTGGCAGTGATATTATTGCTTGTTACGTTATCTGCTTCCCTTGCAGTTTATGCCCCGGCAAAGCGTATTCGGAATATATCCTGATTTTTGTCTCACCCGTCACTGTCCGGGTATTTTAAAAATTTGGCTATATCTCAAGCAGATTTTAGAATGCCAGAGACATTTCGCATCATTTGACAAGCTGTTTGCGGCAAACATCTTGTTCTAATGCTTTGAGGATGTTAAAATTTACAGGAAAGTCATATAAAAAGAATAACTTTTTCCCTATACGACGGCTAATGAAACCAGGGATATATTTATGACAGACTGGAGAAGAACATGAATAGGAAGAGATGGATACGTATTGCGGCAGCTTATTCGATGATATATACGGTAATAACATTGTTAAGCAGCATTTCGTATCTTTGCAATGGTGTTTACGAAGATCCAAGCGGTAACTGGCACGAATTAGACAGAGCTGTGATCCTTCTGATTGGGATAGCAGCATTTGAGCTGTGCACCAATCTGCCTGTTAAGTCTTTGATCCTCAGATACGTGACTGCGTATATTCCGTCTCAAATGTTGGCGTTTGCCTATGTGTGGTTTGCCGGACTGAGGGAACCTTTGGCAAAAACAGCATACAGGGACATATGGATTAACTTTACCAGCCTTTTTATGCTGTTATGTATTGTTAATACCGCCATTCACGCTTATAAGAAAAGGAAAAACGCTTTATAGCTTCATTGTGGTATATATCTCCTGTTCGTCTTCATCAGACTGGCAAAGGAGCAGATTATGATAAAAAATAACAGAACAAGAAAACGGCTGCACCTGATACCTCTTATATTGGGAGGTTACGGGGCATTTCTTGGATTCGGCCTGACAGCTTTGGGACTTGCTGAAATGAATGAATGGATTGGTATTGTCCGGCTTCTGATAGGAATCGGCATGGCGGGATTTGGTTTGCTGGGAATATGGGATGGAGTGCGGGATTTGGTCAGACCGGATAGAAGACCGGAACAGGCGCCGGCCAGCCAATTTATTCTCACTGATACATCGGGAAACAAGAGCTCTCTGGTTACGCCGGAAGTTTTGCGGGGGCAGATAGGCATTCTTGCGGAAAGTGGAGAGCCCAAACATTTTGATATCCAGGTGCTGCCGCCTCTTTCTGCCGGAGAACATGGCTTGTTAAATCAGGTTTTATGTATTTATCATGGCAATATTATTTTTGTGGCATTTTTTGAAATGCCAAAGGATGGATACCGGATATATCAGAAAAGCACAGAGCCTGATACGGCAGTAGAGTGGATGAAACAGCTGCTGGCAGGCATCCCCGATTTTTCCGGATGGGAAAACATTGAAATAAAAGCCCGGCAGGATGAAGGAGCCGTCAGCCAAAACGAGGACAATACCTGGCGGGATGAATCAGGTATCTGTTCAGACGAAACAGATACCTCGCAGGAAAGCGTGGAATCTTTCTGGCACCAGCTTCTGACCAGTCAGAAAGGCCAATTGAACTGCTGGCATCAGCTCCTGGTGATTTTTGGTGAGAGCTGGCATGACGAACATAAATTTTTTTCTGCCAGGGACGTGGAATTGGCCATTGAAGGCATCCATGAGAGAAAATATCTGAAGGCAGTCCTGGAGTGGGGAGCGGGGGCGGTGGATCTGTTTCCCGGCGTTCAAAATGACTTGATGGTGATCTGGCGTGCCAATGATACCAAAAGAGGAGATACCAGGTTTCTGGCGTAAACAGGAACTGTGACACAGGTAAAATTCTGGCTGGCAGGTTATCTGAAATATGGCTTTTTTAAGGAATTGAGCGGATGGACTGATATTACTGGCCAAATAGAAAAAGCAAATAGAAAGGGAAAAAAGAAGCATGGGTAATCAGTAAAACGGTCTGCTTCAGATTGCGGTGTGCAGGCCGCCTATAATGAAAATTAAGAATGTCATACTGTCATGCAAAAAATATTTGAAAGGAGTCAGGCTCATGAGCAAGTATAAGCCTTTATGGGAATATGTGAAGAGAAACGGAAGCCAGTCTTTTAAGATGACATTTGAGGAAATACAGAATGCTGCAGGGATACCAATCGACCACTCGTTTCTAAAATATAAAAAGGAACTTCTGGAATATGGCTATCAGGTTGGAAAAATATCCATGAAGGAGAAGACCGTTATTTTTCATAAGGCCGAATGATGCACAGATGACACAAATATCAAGCACTTTCTTTACCGTTATTTCCGCAGGGCAGTACTAGAGCGTGTCTGAAAATTAAAAAATGCACAAAACATATGTTTTTACCCCGAATTCTATGATAGAATAAAGAAAAAAGGGGTGTTTGTAATGACGAGGCGTTATGAATTAACTGACCAGGAATGGGAGCAGATTGCGCCCCTCCTCCCGGCGGAAAAAAACAGCAGACCCGGACGGCCATCCAAGGATAACCGTTTAATGATAAATGCCATGGTCTGGATTGCCCGCAGCGGGGCCCCCTGGCGTGACCTCCCTGAGCGTTATGGCCCGTGGAAATCTGTATACAGCCGTTTCCGCAAGTGGATTGAGGCCGGGATACTGGATAATATCTTCCGTGTACTCAGTCTGGAGGCGGAACTGGATGAACTGTTTCTGGATGCAACCATCGTCAAAGCCCACCAGCACAGTGCTGGTGCCAAAAAAGGGGGCCTTCCAATGAAATCGGACACAGCCGCGGAGGTGCAAGCACCAAAATCCATGCAGTAGTGGATGCCTATGGGTATCCCGTATATATCATGCTGAGCGAAGGACAGCGAAATGACATTAATTATGCCATTCCGGTGCTAGATCCTATTGATATAGAAGGAAGCCAGGTTGTGGCTGACCGGGGATACGACAGTATTAAGCTGCTGGATTATATTTATGGCCGGAACGGAGAGCCAACGATACCATCCAGAAATGGAGCCAAATTTGAACGCCGGTGTGACTGGTGGCTTTATAAAGAGCGTCATCTGGTTGAGAAATTTTTTCTCAAACTGAAAGCTTTCCGCCGGATTGCAACACGTTATGACAAACTGGCGTTTACTTATATGGGCTTTATTTGCCTTGCCTCAATCCTGATTTGGTTAAAATAACCAAATCCAAATAATTTTCAGACACGCTCTAGTACTGCCTTGCGGAAATTCCAGTGAATAAAACACTCGCTATTTCCGCAAGGCAGTACCAGAGCGTGTTTGAAAAATGATTTTTGCCGGACACACGGAGGTTTGGAAGTTATTGTTCACTGCCAATGTCATTTAGTTAAGGTTGTCGCAGGCCCCAAGGGCTCCATCTCCTGTCAGGGTTCAGAATTGTCAAACGTTCCAAAGAGCCCGAAAAACAGGTCTCTTCTCCTCGGCATTAATTCACCCTGACAGGAGATGGAGCCCTTGGGGCCAAAGCAGAATCCGCTTAACTAAATGACATTGGTTCACTGCACGTAATGACAGCGCACCAGGCAGACCACTGCTGCGGGCGATTTTAAATGGCAGTGTGGGTTACAGTCTGCTGGGCACCAGTGAACTGTAATGTTTGGAATAAAATTTCCATGATTTGGGTAAAATTAGGATAGTAAATTCATGGAAAAGGTGGTATAATGTCCATATAGGCAATGGACATATAGAAAGAACAAAGGCCGAAAAGGATAACCAGGAAAGGAAGGATCGGACAATGAATAAATTAGACATCATGGGCAAGGACGCCATGAATCGCATGGAGGATATTATGAACTCCACAAGACTCAATGAATTCCTCCACAGAAAAGAAGAAGAGGACAAGAAGAAAAACAATATCCTGTGGGCTCTTGCCATTATCGGAGCCGTAGCTGCCATCGCAGCCATCGCATATGCCGTGTATCGTTTCTTTACACCGGACTATCTGGAAGATTTTGAGGACGATTTTGACGATGACTTTGATGATGACTTTTTTGAGGACGAGTCGGACTCAGAAAAAGAGGAGAAGAAAGACACAGAGGAATAGGCCAACAATATAAAGGAAACATCAAAGGGATATTGCACAGGCAATGTCCCTTTTTTAGACAATGATTTTAAAGATGCAGAACCTATGTTTTGACAGAAAGGAATCCCGGACATGAAAAAAGGACAAGTTTATACAGGTATCGTGGACAGAATGGAATTTCCCGACAGAGGAGTGGTCTACATAGACAATGAAAAGGCAGTTGTAAAAAACGGGCTTCCGGGACAGGAGATCACATTTGCCATAAATAAAAAGCGAAACGGAAAATGCGAGGGCCGGCTTTTAAAGGTGGAGAGGGAGTCGCCCCTGGAGACGGAGAAAAACAGATGCCCTCACTTTGGAACCTGCGGCGGCTGCCTTATGCAGAGCATACCTTACGGGGAGCAGGTTCGCATTAAAAGAGAGCAGA
>CATLIJ010000209.1 GCA_949948825.1 uncultured Clostridiaceae bacterium | reverse complement strand
TTTCACGAAACAGGCTCATATTGGCTATTGGACGGATAATGAGACAAAATATGCTCTGGTGGCAGGAAATACGGAAAATCACAGCGGGGAAAGGTATTTTTACGAAGAACTGGAAGATGGGGTGCGCTATATTGTGACTCAGAAATTAGACCGGGATTTTACGTCATCTGATTATGCAAAGGGAATCTCTTTTCAGCCGGATCATTTTGCACCTGGGTATATGGGACAGCCAGTAAGAGGATATCTGGTGTCAGTTCCGCGGATTGACGCCAGAAATGATAATGGAACCTTTGACACGGATGTGGCAACGCTGACAGCAATTTCCGGAACCAATAATACTTATTACCGAACCATTGACAAAGATCATGCAAGGGCAATTGTGCCGGGGACTGTAGTTACAGTGGCTACTGCACCGAAAAATACGGGGGAAAACCGGTACCAGATGGTAGTGGACAGTCAGGCTGCCGGCGGTGTGAAAGCTCCTACCTTCATCAATGAAGAGGGACGGACAGAGCCTATGGATTATGTGAATGGGGGATCTTACAGCTTTGTGATGCCGGAGAGGGATACAGAGCTGAATGCGGAATACATAAAGGTTACGACCAGACTGAGTGTGGAACCGGCAGAAACGTCCATTCATGTGATTCAGACCCGAAGCGGGGACAGGAAAGACCCGAAGATTGTCACAGAAGTGATGAATCAGGAGGGAGTTTTAATTGCCCGTTATATTGATGAAAATCCGGACAGTTTGGTGGAAGTGCAGCCAGTGCTGATTCACGGGGAGCATAATGGAGCTGGTCAGACAGCAGACCGGACCATGAAATGGTCCATAGATGATGCAAATCTGCTGACCAATTTGTCAGAAACTGGTTATACTGTCAAAGATGCAGTTATTCTGCCCAATCTATCTTCTAATTTTATTCAGGGGATTATCCAGCGGGAAGTTCAGGCCCAGGCAGACAATCAATATCAGGAAAAAATCAACAATACCATTTACAGCCAACATGCAGTGGCAACAGCAGCAACCAATCCAAAAACATCTGTGGATAACCGGTCTGTGTATGCCAACTGCCGGGTAAATGTGACCTTTCAGATTGTGGACAATACTACGGTGCGGGTAGAAGGCATGAGTCTAAACCAGGACCGTATGGAGTTTACCATTACCAGAAGGCTGACAGGAGACCGTAAGAATCCAAAGGAAATCCTGATGGCTTCCAGTCCCTTCATTCTCACTGCTGCCCTAAAACCTGTCCGTCCGTTTTTTAAGAATGTGTCCTGGAAGGATGAGGAGAGTGGAAAAATTTTGTGTCTCACTCCGTCAGGAGATCATACTCAGGACTGTAAGGTGGAAGCAAACTATGATCCAAATGGACAGAAAAATCCTGCATGGCTTCAAAATCTGATTCAGGAGGACAAGGATAAAAAGAGTGCAAAGCCTTATGAGAAGCTTTCTGGCTCCGGAGCCTGTACAGAGCTTGTGACAGCAGTCAGCGAAGACCAGACGCATGGACACATTTATGCAGCCTGTCCGGTGGAAATCCGTTTTGCGACAAAGGATGAGACGGTGATTCATCCAGAGGATCTTTCTTTGAATCAGGAAAATCTGAATTATGATTTGTCTTATGACTATACTGGAACGATATTTACGCCGGTGAAGAGCAAGGCTGGATTTGGAGTCAGAGATACCCTTGTGGCAAAGGTTTTGCCGGATTTGGCAAAGGAGGAAAAATATGAGCCTTATGACCGGACGGTTCTCTGGCATTCCTCAGATCCAGATGTGATTACGGTTGACAATGGGAAGATTACGGTTCTTGACAATGGAAAATGGATTCAGGAGGCTTTGAAAGCCTATCCCTATGAGGGGGAAAAGACCGTGACAATCACAGCAGAGACAAGAGACGGCGGGATAAAGAAATCCTGTAAGATTCATTTGACCTTTAAAGCCAATGCAATTCGCAGCAGTTCCACAAGCAATAAAGGGAGCGGTTCTTCCGGCGGGGGCGGCGGAGGCGGCAAGGGAAGCACAGGCAGCAGCACAGCGGCAGGACCTGGTGTGCAAAGCGGGACTATAGGGCCGGGAGCGAACCATGGAGCGGTCGGACCAGGAGGAAATAACGGAGCAGCAGGGCCAGGAGTAAATAATGAAGCAGCAGGACCAGGACAAGAACCGGGAGCAACCGGAGTAGTGACAATGAAAGATTCGGCTGTGCCTAAGGGAGCGCTGCCAGAGACCTCACTGCCGGATTATGTGGTATCCGGAGTCTGGAGTCAGAATGGAGAAGGAAAGTGGCGGTTTTCGGATGGAACCCGCGACTATGCCAATCAGTGGGCAGCAGTGATGAATCCCTATGCCAATGTGGAAGCAGGACAGAATGTATATGACTGGTTTCGGTTTGATGAAAACGGATTTCTTCTGTGTGGATGGTATCAGGATGTGGATGGAAAATTTTATTATCTGAATCCAGTGTCAGACGGAACCATGGGACGAATGTTTACAGGCTGGAATTGGATTACAGATTCAGAGGGAGTTACTTATTGTTATTATTTTAATGAAATTTCAGATGGAACAAAAGGTGCATTGCTCCAAAACAGTATAGGTCCGGATGGCGCAGCTACGGATGAAAAAGGACGCCGGATTGTGGATGGCAGGTTACAGGTAAGGTAAAAAGAGTGCAGACCAGATGATGGTTATGGCCAGGACTGGTAAGAGGGAAAATGGGAGGCTGGGAAAATGAAGGGGAGAGTCACAGGGCGGGGATATGCGGCAGTTTTGGCATTTGTGCTGTTTATTATGGCATTTCTGCCATATGTGCCTTTGGCAGAGAAAGCTTATGGGGAGGTTGCGTTTGGAACAAACGGACTTTATTATAGTGAGGAGCTGGTGGCAATATGGGACCAGCTGGCAGCAGAAGATGGAATGGATCTGGAGCGGACAGACTTTGTGGGCCAGATGACCAGGACTTATCCCAAAGGCGGAGGCAATGAGTATAAGCAGCAGACCAGTGACAGCCCCAGTGGAGAGTGGGAAGAGTATGAGTATCAGAATATGTACTGCATTGCCCACAGCAAAGAGCTGGCGGAGAATCCCAATGCAAAGGCAGAGTTTACAGGGATCTGGTATATAAAGAAAACACCTTATACTTTGCAGAATATGCCGGAATTTGTATTGAGTCATACATCAGATCCTTATTGTCAGCGGTTTAATTTTCTGATGATGTCTTATGCTGCCAACTATAAAGGGAAAAACGTGGGAGTAAATTCAGATCCAGTAATCGGGACAGCTGCCTACTGCCTCTGTCAGGCTATGTGCAGTCTGGCGGAAATCACCCGGTTTACCGGAGAATGGGAGCATGACTGGAAAATGTACCAGCAGCATATGGCTCAGGCTGCTTCCTATTACAATCCATCCATGCTGGGAAGCCGTCAGGTATATGAGGATATTTACGAGGAAATGGAGGAGGCATTTCAGCATGTGTGGAATACGGCAAAGGTGGCGGCTGATTCCACAGAGTGTTCGGACGATGGATATGTATATTTCCCTCTGATTGCCATGGAAGGGGATGGAATGTATCATGTCCGTTATCCCATTGCCCTGGAGACAAGAGAGTTTTTTGGGGCAGCAGCCATTACAACCTATGAGGACTGGAGCTATGAACTGACAGAGAGCTGTATTGATTTTAAATCACCCACAGGGCTGATGCCGGGAGGCAGTCCCATAGCAGTGATGGATCTGGAAAATGCCAATGGAGTGATCAAAAAAAGTATTGGCATGGAAAGTGTAAGAGAGCTTCATACTCCGGTAAAGGTAAACAACCGCTGGAGCTTAAACTTTGCTCAGGGAAATCTACTTGCCAATTTAAAAGACGGAATCCGGATTTTTGTGGGGCCGCCGCCAGAGACCCTGCCGCCACCTCCCATTCCAAACAATCCCTATTCCGTGGAACGGTTTTTGCACACAGAGGAGTGGCAGGCAGACTATGTGGTAAACTTGCGAAAAATGGATGCAGAGACAGGTAAGCCTTTGGAAGGCGCCTGGTTTGATGTGCTGGAAGCTTTTGATGACAGCCAGTTAGAAGGCAGTATTTTGGAGGATGACAACTGGGACAATGATTCGGGAACTCAGTTCCTGCGCTGGAATGGATGGGACAGTCCTTATGAAAATAGTGGAGTTGACCCTTGTGAAAAGGATCAGGAGGTGACAGACAAGGATGGCTGGCTGGTGGAAACGTCTTCCCTTGGAGCTGGCCAGCTGTTTCCCTCGGAGATTCGCGCCCACAGAGATACAAAGTATTATTCTTATACCAAAGGATATTGCGGAGGCCATCCGGAGCCAGTGAGTGAGGGGGATGAAGAGGGAGAAGAAGGGGAAGGGGACGAAGCCAGAGAGGAGTATGAAAGACAGATTGAGATTTGTGAAAGTCTGGCAGCTGCCGGAGGCTTTTATCATTCCCTGGACGGCGGAGCCAGAGAGCTTTTAATGGAAGACAGGGATCAGCATTATGAGGAATTTGTCTCTCTGGTTTACGACTATTCTGCAAGGGAGCTGTCAGCAAGAAATGGATATATCATTCATAATCAGGAACGTTTGCATGAACCCTTTGATAACCGGTTTGACGGGATTCATCGGGATACAGTGCCAGTGGAGACGGTCTCGGTTCATTCCAGCCAGTATTATGCCCTGGGAGATGGAAAACGCCAAAAGGCAGAGAAATCTTCCCGGGAGATTCCTTTTGTACAGGAAGTTTTCCCTGCAACCAGGAGCAATGCGGCAGGTACAGAAGCTTTGACTATAAAAGAAGTTTTGGAAGAGGAAGACACAGAGACCTTGGCAGAGGAAAGGGATAAGCCAGCAAAAGGAAAGCCTGCAACAGGAAGTAATCTTGAATCCGTCAGGACAGAACAGGAATCGGAAAAAGAAGAGAATCTGGAAGAGCTTTTGATTTTAGAGGAAGAGGAGCTTTGGGAGGAGGAAGCTTTATATGAGACAAAAAGAGCAAGCAGTTCGGATGCTTTGCCTGTATTGCCGGGGAAGATCCGCACTGCAAAGCAGGATGGGGTGTTTTTAAATACCAAAAG
>CATLIJ010000208.1 GCA_949948825.1 uncultured Clostridiaceae bacterium | reverse complement strand
TGCTGTTTTGTATCCTCCACAGAAAAGTCAATCATCATAAAACATGCGTCAATTCCTGCTACAATTCCGGTCAAAGCATGGCCCAAGGTATCGTGAATCTCTCTGGCAAGACGGTTTCTTTCCTTCATCTCCGCATTTTTCTCTGCCTCCGATGCATATTCCTTTAATTTCCGGTTAGCCTCCTCCAGCTGTTCATTAAGATTCTGAATACGCTCTCTTTCCTGGTATTCTCCCTGAATCAGCATGGTCATATAAAGAATAAAAAGCACCAGATTCATGGAGCTGAACACACTCAAAGCACCCTTTAGAAATGCCTGTGTGCTGGTATGATAGCTTGTGAGATAGATTTCCCATGGAATCATCTTAAAATAACTTCCTGTCAGATTATAATTCACAATTGTATACAGCCCCACAACAGCAATTCCTAAAACCAGCTTTTGGCGGCTGCCTCTCTGCCCCCGGACCATATCTGCCACCACCAGCAAAACTAGCCCATTATAATTCATATTCATAGCCATTGTGGCTCCAATACACAAAAACATTTCTCCCACAGTAATCAACAGACGCACATATTTCCCTTTTTGTTCCCAAAGCTGTCCCACACAGCTTAAAAGAACCAGAGACAGATAACCAGCAACGGAAATAATTAATATGGTCTGAGGTCTCCAGGGTCTTACCTGAACCAAATTTAAGAACGCCTCAGCCTCCATGGCATCCACAATCTTCCAAAGACTGAATGTCATGCTTCCTGACACCAGGCACACTGCCGCAAAATTCAAAATATAGACTGCCTGCTGAAGATTTGTAATGATCTTTTCTCTGCTCATACCTTTCACCGTCAATTCATCCGCTGTCTTGTCCTTCCTGAAAGCCTGCCCTTTTCACCAATCTCCCCCGTATTCTCACTGCCATCCATCGCTTCCATAAATCTCAAGATTTTCTGCTGTAATCAGCTCTGTCCGTATCTGGATGGAGGATTCCACTGGTTCACCCTCCAAAATCCGGTAAATAGCCGAAGCAGCCTCTCTGCCGATTTCCCGCGGAAACTGTGCAGCAGTCGCTTCCATATATCCTGCCTCAATCATGGATTTTCCATCAGGAGAACCGTCCACCCCATACACAGTAATCTGTCCCTCCAGACCTGCATCCTTTAAAGCTGCCATGGCGCCCATGGCAGCCACATCATTAAGGCACATGATAATATCTGCCTCCGGATATTGGTTGAGAAGCTCCTCTGTCACTGGCATAGCTCTCTCCAGCTGTCCCAAACAGTCTCCCTCTGATAATATATGAAATTTGTCATAGCCTTTTATCGTATCGGAAAAACCCTGAATCCGATCCAGACCTGACTTTGCCGCGCTGTGAGTCAGAAGCAGAATATTTCCGCCGTCTTTGTGCTGCAGCAAATGCCTTGCACATTGGACACCTGCCTGATAATTATTGGATACAATGGTACATGCAGCCAATTCTGTTTCAAATACATCACTGTCCACCACAATAATCGGGATTCCCGCCTCCGCCGCTTCCTTCAGTGCAGAGCCGATTCTTTTCCAATCCACCGGATTAATAAAAATCCCGTCCACCTGCCTGTCAATCATCTCCCGGACCTGGTCAATTTGTTTATCCACATCCAGCGCCGGATCTCTTGTGATTAAGATATCTCCTCTGGCCTCCAGCTGACTGCGGATCTCATCATCAATAATCTCGTAAAAGGGATTGTTCATTGTCATATAAGTAGCGCCGAATTTATGTTTTCTTCCCTGGTTTGACGTTTGTTCCAGTCTCTCCTTTGCCGAATACCACGCAAATCCAACTGCCAGTATCCCCAAAAGGAGTCCCATCAAAATCTGCAGTACCTTTCTGTCCTGCCGTCTTTCCATACTGCATACACTCCTCCCTGCCCTTCCGCCTTTTTCTTCTTTGGATTATTATTTTACCACTGGCTGGCAGCTTTTAAAAGCAGCTTTTCCCTCTTCTTTTAACGGATTTCAGGGAGCTGCTGTAACGCGCCCCCTGTTTTCTCTATATTTCTTCTGTTGTTTTCAGAAGATTCTTAATACTCCCCTCAAAATATTAAGATTTCTATTCTTTCATCAGTAAGACAATCCTGGATCAAAGAATCCAAGCAATACACCTGCAAATGCAATCAGCACCAGCAAAAGCATGGTCATGGTAGGAGAAACCTTTTTCTTCGTCATCAGCCACCAGCAGAAAATAACGGTTCCTGCTGAAAGCAGTTTTGGATATACAGAATCAAAGGTACTCTGCAGCTCTATGACGCCTGGTATTGCAAAAGATGTGGTAACATTAATCCAGCTTGCTGCCACTGCGCCGATTACCATGGTTCCAATCATAATAATGGAATCCCGGATTGCCTGTGCCTGTTCGCCCACCAAAAGCTCCACTGCCTTGCCGCCCATTTCATAGCCTTTAAAATAGGCAAACTTCATTCCAAAAAACATCAGCACATTCCATGTGATAATATAGAAAACAGCTCCTAAAGGAGAACCGTTTCCAGAAAGCCCAAGACCAATTCCCAAAAGAATAGGGATTAATGTTCCCACAATCAGCGAATCTCCAATCCCGGCTAATGGACCCATAAGACCTGCACGGATTCCGTTGATCGTCTCGCCGTCTATAGCCTCGCCGTTTGCCTTGGCTTCCTCCAGGCCAGCTGTCATGCCTACCACCAAAGTACCGATCTGAGGCTCTGTATTAAAGAATGCAGTATAGGTCTGCATAGCCTCCTTCTTTTCTTCCTGAGTGTCATACAGCTCCTCTACCACTGGCAGCATGGAGCAAAGATAACCGAATGTCTGCATATGCTCCTGGGAAAAGCAGGTCAAATGTCCGTAAAACCAGGATAAAAATGATTTATTCAAAGTTTTTTTCGACAATTTTTTCATCTTATATGTCCTCCTCCTCATCATAGGCCGCTCCTCCTGCCATGGCCGGCCGAAGCTTTAGCATCTGAATCTTATAATTGATGATTGCAAAAAAACCGCCGATTGCCGCCGCCCCAATCAGATTCACTCCCATACATGCCGCCAGGGTAAATCCAAAGAAAAAGGTAAGAAAATCCGGAGCTTTATTAATTACCTGCTTTAACAAAATCGCCACTCCTACTGCCGGGAGCAAGCTTCCCACTGTAAACAGAGTTTTCATCGCCACGCCGTCCATGGGAAGGTAAGCTTTCATTAAATCCACCATGCTGGAGCCTGCCATGGTAATCATTACCGTGGGAAGGAAAGAGCACAACAAATGAGAAATCCAGGGAAGTCCCATATCCACCAGATACAATTTCTTAAAGTCTCCCTTTTCCACAGCCTTCCAGCCAATATGCTGCCAAAGCAGATTTACCGTCGCAGTACCATAGAACAATACAGTTCCAAGGGTTCCCACTGCCGCGCCCAAAGCAGCTGCCATATCTTTTGCAGCCGGAGAACCCGGGTCCATTCCCATTCCCTTGATCGCACAGATGGAAAGAGGTATTCCGATATAACTGATAGCCCGCACGTCTGCTGAAACGGTTCCGCCAGGAGTGACCAGAGCTATGTAAATTACCTGGATTGCCGCGCCTACGATAATGCCTGTCTGCATATCACCCAAGATCAAGCCAACCACCATTCCTGCCACCAAGGGCCGCCCTAATGTGTAGTTTCCAAAAGTAGTTCCTCCTAAACCAGGCATACTGGACAAACATGCACACAGCCCCAGTAAAATTGCCTGTATTATATTAATTTCCATAAAATTCACCGTCCTTCTTTATGATTTGCTGCGCCCCAATCATCCTTTAAAACCAAACTGACCTCTGAATTTTGTCCAGTTTCCAATGGCTTCATCCTTTAAAAGAGCAAATTCCACGCTGAATCCCTGGTTCATAATATCCTCCAAAGCCTGTGCCTCCTCCTGAGTAATGGATTGATTATTACCCAGCTTTGTTGCTCCCGGACGGTCATTGCAGGGACCGATAATCACGGTTCTGATTCCAGGATCAAACCCTTGGTCCACCAGAATTTTTTTCATATCCACCGGATTCTTGGTAATCAGAAAATACCGGTCTTTGCTGTCTGATACCTTCTGGCATTTTGCCTTCCACTCCTCCATGGTCCACACAAAGGTTTTCTTTCCTGACGCACTTTTATAAGCTGCTTTTAATACCGGATTGCTTGCTGCCAGGTCATTGACAGCCACCAATCCGTCACAAGGATACTCCAGCGCCCATCTGGTACAGGTCTGACCATGAATCATACGGTCATCTACACGAACAAACGATACTGACATTTTTCTTTTCCTCCTGTTTTCCCTTCAAATTTCGGTCTCTTCCTCATCATTTTCATTCAGCTTCATTTCCTGAATGGCATTTTGTGACTCCAAAATCATTGCAGCTGCCAGACTCTCCATATCCATTCCATCTTTCATCATGGATGCAGTCAAAGCCATGGGAAGATTCATTCCCCCAAATGCCCGCGTCCGGTCAAGAAGCCCTCTTTGTGACAACACATCCAGTCCATTTGTCAGGGGAGAGCCGCCGATAATATCTGCCAAAAGAAGAATCTCATCCTCCTCTTTTATGACCTTCACCGTCTCTGCAAATTTCTCTGCAAATACATCTGCCCCCATTCCATCTTCCATACTGGCGCTTAAAATATCCGGCCGGTCTCCTCCTGCCAGCATTTTCAAAACACTGTGAAGCCCTGGTGCAAAAGTACCATGACTGACAAGCACCACATACCTCATCTCAATGCCTCCTTTCTTTTGTTTCTGTGTTTTCATGCTGCTATTGTATCAGTTTTATTGACAGGAAACATCTGTCGATTGTCACTGTTTTTGGATGAAATTTATTACATTTGTCATGCCTCCCCTTAATGAACCATGACACACTCCCCATCCCATCCAAACTGCACATCAAGATTACTTGAAAAAAATGAAAACCTATATTATACTAACATTCACAGGAACCGGAACTATTGCAAAATAGGTTACTGTTCACGAGCAATGTCAGTAAGTTAAGAAATCGCGAAACACAGTCAGGGAAACGGGGAGAGCAGCCATCGAAAAGGGTCTGCGGATTTTGACTTTGCAGAGATTTAGAAGTCCTTAAATTCCTGAGTTTTGCGTTG
>CATLIJ010000207.1 GCA_949948825.1 uncultured Clostridiaceae bacterium | reverse complement strand
ATGACAGAGAGGATCAGGTGTTTTATGGATCTTTGGGAGAGGATGCCTTGACGATCAAAAATGCTCTTACGATGCTTTCCACAGCTCAAAGAGGCAAGGAAGACATTCATTACTTAAATACTCTGCATCGGACAGGGAGCCGGGTAAATCTGGCCCGCTTTTATGCTTTGTCCAGAGGAATGTCTTTGGAAGATATTATAAGTGATGAGCCGTCTGTCCAGGAAAGAAAGAGGGAATTGGGAAAAGAGCTGGCAGAGAAAATCCGTCTTTTAGGGGAAGAGGAGTATGAAAAACAACATGGCAGCAGGGCAGGGTATGAGGACTATCTAAGAGAAAAAAGGCAGGAATATTATAACTTATCCAGGGATGCTTATGAGGCGTGGATGAAGATGCCGTTGTGTTTTATACAGGATTTAAAACCAGAGACGCTGGCTGCCAATTACAGGGAGATCGGGGCAGTCCGGGATATGGCACAGGATTTTAATCAGATCTTTGGCAAAGAGGTGATGGAGATAGATCCGGAAAATACAGATAGAATGGCCAATGTTTGTAAAAAGATCACGCCTTATAATAATTTGGATCAATATTGCGCCTTTGTGGCATCTGACGCGTATGTTTTGCCGGATACCAAGAAACATAAGGGCGCGGTATCCAAGGCTCTTGCAAGAAAGGTGCTGATGGAGGAATACTGGGCCAGAACAAAAAAACTGAATGTTTACGGAGAGATATCGGATAAGATTGATCTGGATTGGATACGGGCTTCCGAGTCTTTTTTATATGATATGTCGCAAAAGGTGTTTGAAAACGACAATTTTGACGAGTATGTAAATCATTTATTTACAGGAACCAGACCTGTGTGTTTGTATGATCCTGGGAAAAAAGCCTATGAGGTTGGGACGGTTCAGGAAATTCAGCAGAAACAGGCAGAATTAGGAAGGATGAAAGAGTTTGAGGACATCACCAGAGAAGACATAAGGGAATCTGTGAAGAAGGAAGAAATGTTATCCCTGGAAAGGCTGGAACGATTTTTTCAGAAGGAGGAAAAGAGATTTGGCAATTCTTCTGCTTTTAAAGAAGTGACAAGGGCGTTTCAGGAGTATGGCCGCTGCCAAAACCAGACAGTGAACCTGCCGAATGCCATGAGCCTGGTAGAAGCAGGAGCACGGCTTCAAAAAGCATGCAGTGCCTATTTGGAGACCAGAAGGGGAGCGATTACCAGCAGGGGCAAGCAAAGGCTTCAGATGGTTTCCGAACTAAGCCGCCATCTGGAGGAGAAGCATCTGGATCAGGCCCGCAACATCCGTTTTGTGACGGAAAACCAGGGAAAAACCTGGCGGGAGCTGGGACCGCTTCCGGTTGCAGAGATCATCCTGGAGGGTAAGGCAGAACAGGTGGGAGCTAACATAAGCCGCCGGCTGAAGGTGGAATGCAATGGAAAAAAAGGATTTTTTACTGAGCGCAATCCAGTGCGGGACCAGGATTTTTATATGCAGCAGCTGATTGAAGAAGAGAAAGATCCTATAAAAAACCGTGCGCTTTCGCTGAATCAGGAGCGGGTGAAGGACGCTATGATAAGGCCCACTTTAAACCAGGATCGTTCTGGCGATTCCAATACTTTGTGGGGGTTTGCCATGGTTGAGGCATGGCATCAGCAGCATTTGGAACAGGAAGTACCCGGACAGGAGGATACGGTAAGAAAGCTTCTTATCAACGGAACTCATCGGAGAAATGCGGCAAAAATCATGCGGGAATATTATGATGAGATGCGCAGTCTTGGAAATCCTGAGGATAAGGCTGTAAAAGATCAGGTTTTTCAGCAGATTGTGGAAAGAGAAGGAATCATGGAAGCCAACCGGGAGCTTTATATGCAAAGCCGGGATTTTCTTTTCAGCGTACCCCGGCCGGAGGAGAAAATCACCAGAGGAAAGTACCGGGTTCAGTGGATGAGGCAGTATTTGATTGAGCAAAAGATGGAGCTGTATAAAGAAGCACAGACTGCCGGAGAGAATGCAGAAAGGGACAACCAGCCGGAAGATCTTAAGATGAAAGAACAGAGAACCCTGGAGGTGACATCCATCAATGCCATGCTGGGGGATGAGAAAATGATGCATCGTGTAGCAGAGACCGCGTCTCAGGCTTTAGGCGTGGCGGATGCGGCAAGCGCGGGAGAGTATGGAGAGGATACCAGCGGCGTGGTTGAGATAACCAACCGGAATATTGCGTCTTCCCGCGTGGCGGAATTTTTGGGAGTAGGCCATATTCTTGCCCATTCGGAAAAGATGGTGGTCAAATCAAAGGATTCGGTGGTGACGGGATGTTTTATGGAGGCAGCAGAGGGCATGGATGCCAGATCCGGAGAGTATTTGGCACAGCGGGGGCTGAATCAGGTGGAGCAGGTTTGGCAGGAGAAAATACTCTGGAAAGAGGAACCGTCTGCACAGGAAGAATTGTCGAAGCAGGGAGAAGCGTCCAAACAGGGAGAAGCATCTGCACAGGGAAAACCGTCCAGACAGGAAGAGCTTTCCCGGCAAAAACCCGGCACAGGTCGGGCTGTATTCCGGCAGACGGAAGGTTTTGTGCGGGATATGTCCATTTTGGAGGCAATCGATTATCTGTGCAATCAGGAAGACCGGCATTCGGGAAATATGTTTTATCGGTTAAGCGAGGCGGATGAGAACGGAAAGAGGGAGATCATCGGGCTTCAGGGGATTGATAATGACGCTTCCTTTGGAGAAGGGGAAATGAGGAGCAGGTTTCATGGCGGCCTTGACAATATGACTTTTATTGACAAGGATCTGGCTGAAAAAATCAGCAGTTTAACGGAACGAGACCTGCGGTATCTTTTGGAGGATCTGATTCCGGAAAGCCATATTCAGTCTATGATGAACCGGGTGGATAAGTTTCAGAAGCATATCGAAAAAAATATGGTGCAGCTTACCGGGGAGGAATGGAAGCTTGACCGGCTGGACCCCAAAGAATATTCCAGGGATCTTACAGAGCCGGAGCTTAAGGAAGAGGATAAAAAATACATACGCGGCGTAAGAAAGCTTGTGGAAGCGCTTCATTCGGACAATGCGTCCATTCATGCAAGCGGTATGATCAACGGCGAGCTGGAGGAAGTGAAAGGGGCCTTCGCAAAAAATGAGCAGGCTTTTGAAGATTTGTATGAGGGTATGAGGAGCGTATTGGAAAGAGTTGAAGCAGATACAGAGAAAACGGAAAAGTCAGAAGCAGCCTCCACAGCGCCCAAGGGAAAGAACACTGTGGAGGCCACGGATTTTACCAAGATGATGGGAGAGGAGGAGTCTTTTGGCAGGCGGTTTAACAGCGTGCCGAAGAAAGACAGGAACGAGGCCCAAAAAGAAGACAGGACCAGAGAAAAACGCCCTTCTACCTTAAGCGGAAAAAAATCCGGTGTACGTGTGATGTCTATGGTGATGCTGGCTCTTTTGTCTTTTGCTGTCACATGGATGAAACCTGGCACACAGATTGTATTTGCTGCAAACGGATGGCAGCAGCAGGAGGATGGCTGGTACTATTACAATGTGGATGGAAGCATCCGCACCGGATGGCTGACCGAGAACGGCAAGAGCTATTATCTGGATGAAAACGGCAGATGCGCCACAGACACCATCACACCAGACGGATATTATGTGGATGGAAGCGGAGCCTGGTGGCAGCGGACGGATTCCATTCTGGATGTGAGCTTTCGCGGGCCGGAGCGTTTTCTTTCTCCCAATGCTGTATTAGAAGGGGTTTCCTGGCATGGGCAGGCAGAGCTGGCTATGATACGGGGAACGATTGAAACTGCTTTTGGTGGAAAACGGACATTGCTGATTCAGGAACATGAAATCGAATACCGAAATAAAGAGACTGGAGAGGCGCTGATGCGCCTTTCCCGGAACCAGGCGACCGGAGAGTACCGGCTGGATCTGATGGTAGGGCTGGATGAAAACAGCAGGGAGACCTACCGGGCAGCCACCTATGATTACCAGGTGTTCTGCGCTTTTTTGTATCAGTTTGACAGTACGCCGGAGATTTTGGCCCAAGCCATTGCGTCTGCCTGGAGCGGGGACAACAACCGGGGAATCAACCGGCAGACCTGGACTGCAGTGGCAGATTGTCAGGTAAAGTATACTTCCAGCAATGGATATGGGAGCTTTTGGATTCGGGAGGCAGGCATATGAGGTTTTCTTTTCCGGAAGAGAGGGGAGCGGACAGATGAAGCAGGATTGGAGCCAATGGAAGCTGATACAGGATTTTTTTCAGATTGAAAAGGATGGGACCATGCCGGAAGGAACCCGTTTGTTGATGGAGGCTATGGATTTGAAATCCTACCAGGACGGAGAGGATCTTGTGGTGGTAGATGCACCGGCAGATGACGGGATGTATATTATTCTGGAAGGAACCACAAAGGTTCTGAACCGGGAAGGCAGTTTAATCAATGAGCTGGCAGAGGGAGATATGGTGGGAGAACTGGCGCTCATAAAGGACGGGGTCCGGGGTGCTACAGTGAGAGCAGCAGGTCCGGTCCGATGCGCCCATATTTCCAGGCCGCTTTTTGAGGAGATTGCAGGAAAGAACCGGAAGGTGTACGGGGCGCTTCTTGACCTTTTATATACAAAAACCACTAACATGGTCCGGGAAAGAGAGCGGATTCAATCCGAGCTGGCCATTGCCTCCCGGATTCAGACCGGGTTTCTTCCAAAATCCTTTCAGGAGTTTGGAAGGCTGCCCTGTGTGGCTGTTACAGGGCGGATGGTTCCAGCCAAAGGAGTGGGCGGTGACTTTTATGATGTGTTTTTCATTGATGAGAACCGGCTGGGGTTTCTGATTGCAGATGTGTCGGGAAAAGGCATTGGAGCGGCTCTGTTTATGACCATGGCAAAGATTCATATTCGGAATTATATGATGTTAAATATGGATTTGGAGGAAATGGTCGGCCGGGTCAACAAACAGTTAAATGATGATAATGAAGAAGAATTGTTTGTGACAGCATTTATCTGTGTGCTGGATACCCGCGAGAACCGGCTGGATTTTATCAATGCAGGACACAATAAGCCATTTGTCAGCCGGCAGGGAGGGGAATTTCAAATGCTTTCCTGCAAGGCGAATTTTGTTCTGGGAATG
>CATLIJ010000206.1 GCA_949948825.1 uncultured Clostridiaceae bacterium | reverse complement strand
AATATTATAGTAAATGCAAAAACACAGAGAATCGGAGTATGCAATGCCTGTGAATCTCTGGTGATTCATAGAACTGTGGCAAATGAGTTCCTGCCAATGCTGAGAGATAAAATGGCGGAACATAAAGTAGAAGTAAGGGCAGATGCAGAAGCCTGTCAGATGATTCCTGAATTTCTCCAGGCCAAAGAAGAAGATTGGGGAATGGAATATTTGGATTATATTGTATCTTTAAAGCTGGTAGATTCTCTGGATGAGGCGATTACTCATATCAATCACTATAATACAGGCCATTCGGAATCGATTGTGACAAAAAGCTATGAAAATGCTCAGCGTTTTCTGAATGAGATTGATGCTGCGGCGGTTTATGTAAATGCTTCTACCAGGTTTACAGATGGAAATGAATTTGGATTTGGAGCTGAGATTGGAATTAGCACACAGAAACTTCATGCACGAGGGCCGATGGGGTTGGAGGCATTGACCACTACAAAATATATTATATATGGAAACGGACAAATTCGGGAGTAAAAGGGGGATTTTGCTCCCCCTTAAACCCCCTTCTTGCCGCTATTTTACCATAAATGTCGAAATCTGTCAAATGTTTTTTGCAGATTTCTTTTAGGAGATGCTTATGACTTTTTATGAAATGACAGAAGATTTGTCTGTTGCATTAAAACGGGAAAAACTTGTGATCTTTGTTGGGGCAGGAGTTTCCAAAAATTCCGGACTTCCAACCTGGGGACAAATGGTCCAGGCGTTTGCAGATCAAATTGGTTATTCCACAAAAGGCCGTTTGGCCACAGAAGAATATATTCGGATTCCCCAATATTATTATTGTCTGGATGAAAGCAAAAATCATGCTTCCTATTATTCTTTGATTCGGTCTATGATACCAGACAGCATAAAAGCCAATCCATTGGATGAGCTGATTGTATCTCTTGGGCCAAAGCATATTGTGACGACTAATTTTGACACACTTTTAGATCAGGTTGCAAAAGATTATCAGGTGATTCGGGAAGACCGGGATTTGATGACTGGAATCTCTGCTCATTATCTTCTAAAGCTTCATGGGGATATTAATCAGCCAGAAAAGCTGGTGTTTAAAGAAGACGATTATTTACATTATTCTCAGACCCATCGTTTGATGGAAACCTTTTTGAAATCTCTGCTGATTGACCATGTATTTTTGTTTGTAGGTTATTCCCTGAATGATTATAATTTAAAAACCTTTGTCAGCTGGATTGATTATATTGCTGAGGAAATGCAGGTGAAACAGGAAATGCATCACAATTATTTTCTCTCCAGCAGTCTTCATGCAGGAAAAGAATATCTGCGGAAATATTATGAAGGAAAAGGATTGCAGGTGATTGATTTATACCAGCTTCCTAAAGAAGTGGATAAACGGGCAGATGAGATTCCGCTTTCTGAGGAGCTTGGAAGAAAAACGTATGCTGTGTTGGAATTGCTCAAATCAGATGAAGACTAATGAGTTTGGAGGGGATTATGTACATTGCTGATTTACACATTCATTCCAGGTATTCGCGGGCTACCAGTAAAGACTGCGTTCCGGAATATCTGGATTTGTGGGCAAGGAGAAAGGGAATTGATTTGCTGGGAACCGGAGATTTTACCCATCCGGCATGGAGAAAAGAGCTTGTGGATAAATTAGTTCCAGCAGAACAGGGATTTTATTGTCTGAAAGAGGATTTACGACTGACAGATTCGATTTGTGGAAAACTTCAGATTCCCCGATTTGTGGTATCTGGAGAAATCAGTTCGATTTATAAGAAAAATGGACGGGTGCGCAAGGTTCACAATCTGATTTTGCTTCCTGGACTTTTGGAGGCAGAGCTGTTGTCCAAACGATTGGAAGCCATAGGCAATATTCACTCAGACGGACGGCCCATCCTGGGGCTGGACAGCCGGGATCTTCTGGAGATTACTTTGGATGTGTGTCCCAATGCAATTTTTGTTCCGGCTCACATCTGGACACCACACTTTTCCATGTTTGGAGCATTTTCCGGATTTGACACGGTTGAGGAATGCTTTGAAGATCTGTCTCCTTATATTCATGCAATTGAGACAGGACTTTCCTCAGATCCTGCTATGAACTGGCAGCTTTCTGCTTTGGATCGTTTTCAGATGATTTCCAACTCAGATGCTCATTCTCCCTCTAAGATGGGGCGGGAGGCAAATTTATTGAACATTCCCCTGTGCTATGATGGATTGTATGATGCAATTCAAAAGGGAAAAGGACTGATGGGGACAATTGAATTTTTTCCAGAAGAAGGAAAATACCATTATGATGGACACCGTAAATGCCATTTGTGTTTAAGCCCAAAGGAAGCAGAGAAATATCAGGGAAAATGTCCGGTTTGCAATAAGAAGCTTACCATGGGAGTGTCACATCGGATAGCTCAGCTGGCTGACCGGGAAGAAGGATTTGTTCCTCCAAATGCAGTTTCATTTGAAAGTCTGGTTCCTCTGCCAGAGGTAATCGCTGCTTCTACAGGTTTTGGAATTGCCAGTGGAAAAGTTCAGAAAAAATATGAGGAAATGCTGTCCTCCTTGGGAAGCGAATTTTCTATATTAAGAGAGATTTCTATAGAAGAAATTCAAAGAAAATGCGGATATTCCATTGGCTGGGGAATCCGTCGGTTAAGGCAGGGAAAGGTGCGCAGATATCCGGGATTTGACGGAGAATATGGAAAAATTCAGCTGTTTGAACCATCTGAGCTGGAGGCTATGGATGGACAAATGAATTTGTTTGGAGGAAATGACAATGAAATGGGCGGCATCTGCCAGACATCGGTTCAACTCCTGCATTCAGACATAAAAACAAAGGGGAGTATATTAGGAACTGAAAAGAAGACTGAAATTGAAAAAATGCAGGTCTGTGAAACTAAGTCAGAGGATGAAATAATTCAGCCAATCTCTGAAAGAAAATTATTTTCAGATAAAGCAGAAGAAAAAACAGACTCACTTAATGAAGAACAGCTTCTGGCTGTACAATCAATCTCTCCAAGAATTGCAGTCATTGCTGGCCCTGGAACAGGAAAGACCAAAACCTTAGTTTCCCGTATTCTCTATTTGCTGCAGCACCGCAGAGTAAAGCCATCCAAAATAATGGCTGTTACCTTTACCAATCAAGCTGCTTTGGAGATGAAAAACCGTTTGGAAGAGCAATTGGGGAAAAACAGTGCTCTTCGAAAAATAAAAATCGGTACTTTCCATTCCCTTTGTTATGAACTATTGAAAGCTTCAGGAGAAGAATTTACTCTTATGGATCAAGACACTGCCCTGGAATTGGTAAAAGAAGCAGCTGGAAAATTGGGAATAAAAGGAAAACCAAAGAATCTCCAGCAGAAAATCTCGCAGATAAAAATAGAAAAGCTACAAAAAGAAAGAATGATTCAAAATGTGGAGAATCTTTCAAACAGGAAAATCATTCACAATGAAAAGAATTTCCAAAATGCAGCTGGCAATGATATGGAATTGCTGGTGCAGGAATATCAAAATCATCTGGCAGATTTATCTGCTTTGGATTTTGATGACCTTTTGATTTGGGGGCTTAAAAAAGCAGAAGATGGTCAATTTCAATTTCCCTATATTCTGGCAGACGAATTTCAGGATATCAACTCTTTACAATATGACCTTATTCAGGCATGGAGTCAGGGAGGGCGGGAAGTTTTTGTGATTGGAGATCCCAATCAGGCAATCTATGGATTTCGGGGAGCCAGCCCGGAAAGCTTTTCTGTGTTTTGTCAACAAGAGACTGAGAAAATTGTTTTGAGGAAAAATTACCGTTCCTCTCCAGAAATTCTGTCATTGGCAGAGACAATTCTAAAAGACAAAGAGAGCACTCTGAAACCTGTGCGGGAATCTGGTTTGCCGGTCCGATTTGTGGAAGCTGCCAGCGAAAAGGCAGAGGCGATTTTTGTGGCAAAGGAAATCAACCGTTTGGTGGGTGGAATTGATATGTTGGATGCACAGGAGGAATTTTCCAATCTTTCTGGCGTTGTTAGAAGCTTTGGGGATATTGCAGTTTTATACCGAACTCACCGTCAGGCAGAGATTTTGGAAATCTGTCTCAAAAAAGAAGGAATCCCTTATGTAGTGACAGGGCGGGAGGATTTTCTTCAGGAGGATCTGGTTCGGGGAGGAATTGCATTTTTCAAAAGTGTGTTAAATCCAGATGATGCATTTTCCTGTAAGCTTTGCCAAAATCTGTTGTGGAATCCGGAAAAAGGTGATGTTTCCCTGATTGTGGATAACTTTGAAGATGAAAAAAGCAGTTATTTTTCATTGTGGAAAAAATACCAGAAATCCTGCAGGCGGGGAAAGCCAAAACATCTGTGGGATTCCTGGATAAAAGACATGAATTTGGAAGGACATGCTGCTTTGGAAAAGCTTTCGGATATGGCAGTATTTTATAAAACCATGGAGGAAATGCTCCAGGCATTGGCCTTTGGCAGAGAAAGCGATTTGAAACGCTTTTGTGGAAAACATTATGCTGCGGACGCAGTGACTTTGATGACCATTCATGGCTCCAAAGGCCTGGAATTTCCGGTAGTTCTCCTTTGTGGTGTCCAATCTGGAACCATTCCCTTTACAAATCCGGGGCTGGAAACTGATTTAGAAGAGGAAAGGCGGCTTTTCTATGTGGCAGCAACCAGGGCAAAGGAAGAGCTGATTCTTACTGGGTATGGTGAAACATCTTCCTTTGTAAAACAAATTCCAGATCCTGTGCTTGTGCGTCAAAAAATTATGAAAAAACAGAAAAACTGGGACGGGGGCTATCAGATGAGCCTGTTTGACGTGGAAGTCAAATCGTAAAATGCTGTATAAAGGAATTGTCCAAAATGAGAGGAGTGTGAATCATGAATCAGAAAAATAAAATAACTTTATTTCTCACCAGCAGTCCGGATGCTTCTTATCAGAAGCCAGACGGAACCTGGGTCACAGGACCATTTACCAGCAAAAACGGATTTTTGGATCGTTTCCGAAATGCTTGTCCTCAACGCCCTTGGGTGCTGTTGATTACTGCAACACCAGACGAAAAAGAAAAAAATCAGGAGATGCAGGAATATTTTACCCGCGTGTTTGCAGCCAGCCAGATGGAAGTGAAAGAGATGAAGCTGCTGGAAC
>CATLIJ010000205.1 GCA_949948825.1 uncultured Clostridiaceae bacterium | reverse complement strand
TTCCACCTGATACTGAAAATTCCGGTCAAACGTATCCATCAAACATTTATTTCCGGTAAGTGACTCAAATGTGATGGGGGTAATAAAGTTCCCTGCATTTTTGGTCATAATCACTTCCACATTGGCGTGAAGCTTCTTTAACATACTGACCAGATTGGGAATCTTATAGGCAGCAATTCCTCCCCCCACTCCCAGGACCACTGTTTTTCCCTGCAGCATAATATCCTCCTTACACGACTCTTGTCTTTTTTACTAAACATGTTAGAGTCTGGTTTAGTATATCACAATTTTTTTCCATTTGAAAGGAGTTCCCCATGATTTTAGCAATTGATATGGGCAATACCAACATTGTAATCGGCGGAATTGACGCACAGCAGACCTATTTTGCTGAGCGCATTACCACCAACCATATAAAGACCGGACTGGAATATGCCATTAATATAAAAAACATTCTGGAAATCCACAGCATTGACAAAGCTCAGATCCAGGGGGCGATTCTGTCCTCTGTGGTGCCGCCTCTCAATGCTCCCATCTCTTCTGCTGTGAAGAAATTATTCGGCTTCCGGCCCAAGCTGGTGGGCTCTGGCATGAAGACCGGGCTGAACATTGTGATGGATAATCCCAAAACCGTTGGAAGTGATATGATTGTGGATGCTGTGGCTGCCCTAAAGGAATACCCTCTCCCGGTGATTATCATTGATATGGGGACTGCCACCACCATGTCTGTGGTGGACCAAAAGGGGAATTACATTGGAGGCGTGATTCGGCCCGGACTCAGAGTGTCCTTGGACTCTTTAACCAGCAAAACCGCACAGCTCCCGTCCATCAGTCTGGACATTCCCCAGAAGGTCATTGGAAAGAATACCATTGACTGTATGCGAAGCGGCATTATGTACGGAAGCGCAGGAATGATTGATGGAATCATTGACCGAATGGAAGAAGAATTAAAGGAAAAGGCAACCATAGTTGCCACTGGCGGCCTGTCCCGGTTTGTTGTGCCTTTGTGCCGCCATGACATTGTGTATGATGAAGCCCTTCTGATGAAGGGCCTGTGGATCTTGTATGAGAGAAACAAAGCATGATTTTCAGTAACCGTTCAGACAAGCATCTTCCTGCCCGTCTGAACGGTTACATGTTTTATCTCCCTGCCCATCTGGCCTGACCAGCCATCAAAGAACCAAAACTTGGAAAAACAATATCCAGAAAAGACCGGATATCTGCCTGAAGCTCCCTCACCCCGGATTCCACCTCCTCTTTGAGCAAATAATCCACAATCTTGAGATGGTTTTCACAATCCATTTTCCAGGTGCAGCTTCCCCGCCTTTCCCAGTTTCTCTGAGCATAAGCTCTTGTAAGGACTCCGCAGCTTTTCTCCACAACCTGGTAACAATACTCATTTCCCGCATAAGAAAGAAGCTTCAGATGAAATCTGGTATTGTTCTCCCAATGCTTTAAAACCGGGAAATCTGCAGTGATCTCATGACTTAAGGAAAGAGTATATTCCTTCAATCCCTCCAGATCCTCCCGGCTCATGCTGGCAGCTGCCTCCCGGAGACATTCTCCCTCCACCATGGCCCGAAACTCCACAATGTCCCGAATCTCCTTTTCATTGATCCGGACAATCTCATACCCATATCTGGGATAACTGACTAAAACCCCTTCATTGCAAAGCTCAATCAAAGCATCCCGAATGGGAGACTTGCTGACCCCATACTTTTCAATCAGCTGCTTTTCATTCAGAATCTCTCCCTGCCTGTAAACACCCTCTATAATATCATTCATTACAGAATCGTAAATCTCTCTTTTCAATGTAGATGCTTTTCCCTGCGCCATGGTGCAGTCCCCTTTCTCACTCCCGATTTTCGTGCCTGTCTTTGCGATCCTTTTGTACCTGTCTTTGCGATCCTTTCGTATCTGTATCCGCAAGCCAAATGACTTTCCAGTTTCTTCCAGTATATCACAAAATCCTGTCCAATTCCATAAGTGCAAAAATATAAGTTTTTATTCCTTTTAACAGCATATCCAAAGGCACGCACTCATCTGGCTGGTGGCCCTGGCCATGTCCGTTTTCAAAGGGATTGGGCGCATCCGGCACTCCCGGCCCAAAGCCAATGGCTGCGGGAAGATGTCTGGAATAAGTCCCGCCGCCCATGGTGTAGGGCTCATAATGTTTTCCCTGAACATAATCGCAGATACTGCTCAAAAGAGGAATATATGGGTGATCCAGAGGCACATAAGATGGAGAAGAGTTCTCCCCTGTCTCAAACTCAAAGCCAAGGCTGCGAACCTTTTTCCCAAAAGCCTCCTCCACATCCTTTCCCTCTGTGGTCACTGGATACCGCACGTCAAAAGACACACACAGCACTCCATTTACCAGACTCACCACACTCCCAATACAAGTCAGCTTTCCTGATTCCTTATCTTCAAAAGGAATCCCCGCTCCCTGGCCATAATCGTCACTGGTAAGAATCCGAAGGCCGTTCACCGCTTCCTGCGCCTTTCCTGTAAGAATCCCGGAGGAGGCCAGAGCTTCTGCCAGAACATACACTGCATTGACCGAGCCTTCGGGAAATGCCGCATGGCGGGAAATGCCCGAAGCAGTAATCTTCACCCCGTTTTCTGCCCAAGAGACAATAATCCTCTCTCTCCCGGCCATCGCCTTTTTCACTTCCTCCAGACTAACCTGCCCTACCACTGCCTCTGCTCTGGCCGGAATCACATTGACCACGCTGCCAGCCTCAAAGGAAACCAGGTTTCCCTCTGCCCTGCAGCTTGCCTTTGCCCGAATAAGCCCCTTTTCCCCATAACATACCGGAAAATTCGTATCCATCACCAGCCCAAAATCCGGAACCCTCTGAGTCCTGCAGAAATATTCAATATCCTTCATGCCTGTCTCCTCTGCAAGCCCCAAATACAAAACCACATCATTTTTCAGGCAGATTCCCTGCTCTTTCAGGAAACGAAGGGCATAAAGCCCGCACACTCCCGGCCCCTTATTATCCCCCACCCCGCGGCCAATCAAAAAACCCTCCTTCCGGGTACAGGCCAAAGGCGGATACTGCCAATCCTCCCCCAAAGGCACCACATCCAGATGAGCATACATCCCAATCTGTTTGGCATTGTCTTCTGCCCCCTTTACCAGAAGGCTCCCGCAATAATACTCATGGTTTTCCACCTGAAAACCATACTCTGCCGCAAGCTCTGACGCCACATCCAAAACCCTGGCACAATCTTCTCCAAAAGGAAACCTCCCCTCCTCCTCTTTGGCAACACTGGGCACAGCCACCAACCGGTTCAAATCCCGGACAAAACCATCCACATTCTCCTCAATCCACTCATCTATCTTTTTTCCCAACTCCAAATCCGGCTGAAACATCCTCCAAACTCCTCTCCACATTCATTCTGCCAAGCAATCCAAAACACAAAAAGACCGTCCCCGACGATCCCTCAACCAAAATCTCCATTCTCCTCCCCCTCTTTGCCATTTCCTTGTATTAACCGTGCCAAGAAACCAGCAAGAGAAGAATGGGAGAAGGTTGGAAGACCTTCTCCCATTCTTCTCTTGCGGACCTGTCTCCACTATTTAACACAATCCTGCGGCCCCGTCTTCACACCTTAACACAAATGACAGGCCACCATATGCCCCTCTCCCACATCACGAAGCTCCGGACATTCTGTCCTGCACCGCTCTGCGGCATATTTACACCGGGTATGGAAATAACACCCGGAAGGCGGATTTAAAGGACTCGGCACATCTCCAGTCAGAATCTCCCTTTTCATCTGATTATCCACATCCGGAATGGGAATGGCTGAAAGCAAAGCTTTTGTGTAAGGATGGGCCGGATTCTGATACAGCTCCTCCTTGTCTGCAATCTCTGCCACCCTTCCCAGATACATGACTGCAATTCGGTCAGAAATATACTTCACCACGCTTAAATCATGGGAAATAAACAAATACGTCAGATCCTTGGTCTTTTTCAGCTCCTGAATCAGATTCAGCACCTGAGCCCGCACCGATACATCCAGGGCAGACACTGGTTCATCGCACACCACAAATTCCGGGTCAAGCACCAATGCCCTGGCTATGACAATTCTCTGCCTCTGTCCTCCGGAAAATTCATGTGGATACCGGTTCATCATATTCTCCGGCATGCCCACTAACTCCATAATCTCCCGAACCTTCTGAATCCGCTCCTGATTGCTGCCAATGCCAAAGGCATCCAGGGGAGCCTTAATCAGCTCCAGCACTGTCATGCGGGGATTTAAGGAAGCATAAGGGTCCTGGAAGATCAGCTGCATTTTCCGCCGCATCTGGCGCATCTGCTCCTTGTTGTAATGAGTAATATCCTCTTCCCGGTAAAGCACTTGTCCCGAGGTGGGATTCAAAAGCCGGAGGATACAGCGTCCCAGAGTAGATTTGCCGCACCCGGATTCTCCCACCACACCAATGGTTTCTCCTTTATAGATGGAAAGATTCACCCGGTCTACTGCATGGACCACCTTCAGAGGCTTTCCGGTCCATGTTTTAGAGGTAATAAATTCTTTCTTCACATCCTTTAACTGAACCAGAACTTCCTTATTTTCCGTCATGCTCCCACCCTCCTTTGGGATCGTATTTCCAGCAGCGTACCTTGTGTCCATCCACCTGGGAGAGCCCTGGCTCCTTTTCAAAGCACTTCTTCTTTGCCTCCGGACACCGGGTGCAGAACCTGCAGCCCTTTGGCATCTCCGAAAGATCCGGAACCGAGCCTTTTATGTTAAATAACCTCTCGCCAGAATCCTGATCCAGGCGGGGAATGGATTTTAACAGCCCCTGTGTATAGGGATGGAGAGGATTTTTGAAAATACTTCTCACATCACTGTACTCCATCTCTTTTCCTGCATACATAACCATCACATCATCTGCCATCTCAGCCACCACGCCCATATCATGGGTGATCAGCATAATGGACTTGTTTTCCTTTTCCTTCAGCTCCCGCATCAGCTCCAGAATCTGCGCCTGGATGGTCACATCCAAAGCCGTGGTAGGCTCATCGGCAATGAACAGAGAAGCATTGCAGGACAAAGCCATGGCAATCATCACACGCTGACGCATACCTCCGGAAAGCTGGTGGGGATATTCCTTCAGCCGCTGTGCCGGAGAAGGGATTCCCACTTTCTTAAGC
>CATLIJ010000204.1 GCA_949948825.1 uncultured Clostridiaceae bacterium | reverse complement strand
CGGCTGTTGTAATCATTCCTGGGATAATCTACCTCAAAGTATTCCAGCTTCTGATAAATGAAAGAAAGAGCGCCCGGAGACGCAGCCAGCTCTGCCAGGGTCTGTCCATGATCCGCAGCAGTCTGCTGCATAATCTGAATCAGATTGCAGATCCAGGTAAATCGCAGTTTGGCCTGCTGCTTTCTCATTAAATTGCTTCCAATCAAAGCGGTTCGCCCTGTGGTGGAAATCATGGTTGCAATCCCGGACTGGAAGGAACCAGCATTCTCATCATAGACTGCCCCGCTGTATCCAGACTGAAACAGCTCATACAATTCATCATTTCCCACCTGTAAATAACAGCGGCCTGCCTGAGTAATGTACGCTGCGTCTGGCTTGTGCAGCATATCATTGCTGTCCTGCCGGTCCTGTACCCGAAGGCAGAGGCGGAATTTGGAGTTGCTCCAAATATTGTCATCCACCGTACCGCTGGGCTTCTGAGTGGCAAGAATCAAGTGAACTCCCAGGCTTCGCCCTACCTGAGCCACACTGATCAGCTCTTTCATAAAATCCGGTTCTTCCCGCTTCAGCTCAGCAAACTCATCAATAATGATAAAAAGATGAGGAACCGGGATGGCAGCTTCTCCATTTTTATACAGCTTTGTGTAAAGATTAATGTTATTTACATTATTTTCATTAAACACCCTCTGACGCCGCTTGTTTTCACTTTTGATAGAAACCATAGCCCGGTTAATCTGATTCCCGGACAAATTGGAAATCTGCCCGATCAGATGAGGAAGGCCATCAAACAAATTTGCCATGCCACCGCCTTTGTAGTCAATGATAAAGAAATTACTGTCATCCGGACTGAAATTCAGAGCCAGAGAAAGCATATAGGTCTGCAGTGTCTCCGATTTGCCGGAACCGGTAGTTCCTGCAACCAGTCCATGAGGACCATGATATTTCTCATGTACATCCAAATAGCACAAATCTCCCCCTGCCTTCACCCCAACCTCAGCCTTCATGTTTTCATAATTGCGGTTTTTCCTCCACCGCTCCTCTGCGTGAAGCTCGTCCGGACGATTGACATGAAACATCTCAAAAAAGGTCAGGGAATTGGGAAGATCCCCTCCCTTTTCCACCTCTTTCACCTCAATGCCGGACAGAGTCCGGGCCATCTTCTCTAATTCCTCCCCGGAAGCCTGATCAAACTTCACCAGAGTCCGCTCCCCTTCGGAAAGGGTGTAGCACCCTTCAAAAATCTCATCCTTCTGAATCACGGAATCACATAAGTTTGGCAGCTGCTCATAGCTTTCCGACATAATAAAGGTCGTCAGTCCAATCCGGGCCTGCCCTTCATAGATGTATTTTGTGATCAGTTCTCCTTCCAGCACAGAGGCATCTGCCACAAACATAACATAATAAGGCTTTGGCAAAATCTCTCTTCTGTTTTGCTCCTCCTCGGAACGAATCCGGAAAATCTTTACCAGCTCATAAAACACATCGCTTGCCTCTTCCTTATTAGAGGCCACATAACGAGTTTTCTTGTCCTCTGACCACACATGGGGAAGCCAGCGGGCAAAGCTCCACTCCTCTGCCTTGTTTTTCCCATCATAAATGTAAACCAGCTTCACATCCGTATAAGAATTGTTTGCTGCAATCTGAGCGGAAAGCACATGCATAATATCCAATGCCCCCCGCTTCCCCACACCTCCAATCAAACCGCACACCGGATGCTTCACCAGATTCACCCGCACTGGCACATCATACAGAGTCTCATACTCCTTTTTGATCATTCCAGGCTTTTCTGCCAAAGAATCTTCTGCCAGAGTAAAGCGTTCCTTTGGCACATCAATCGGTATCTGGAAAGGCAGATTGCCAAGTCCCAGGCGATGTACCAGAAAATCCTCATGCCCTCGGTTCCGGTTCCAAAGGGCCGGATTGCGCCGATCATAAACCACACAGTCCGACGCACTTTTGTAAGCTTCCAGCAAGGTCTGACGGGTCTTCTCATATTTTTCCTTAATCAGATTCACCTGCTTTACCAGATAGTCGCTGTAAGCTTCAAACCGCTTTGTGGTTTCCTCTGTAGTCAGCTTTTTGTCATATTTAATATTCACCAACGCCCAAAATATCCCAAGCACAGCAGACCCCATGGCTGTAATCATTCCGGTAAGCATAAAGGCGCCGGAGCTGGCTCCCCCTGACTTTGAGCTGTACATTGCCAGCAAAGAGCCCAAAAGCATAGGAATTGCCATGGTAAAGGAAGGACCGATTACCATAAAAAGCGGCTTTTTGGGTGTCACTCTCTGAGTTGGAGGCGCCTCAATAACCACTGGCTCTGTATCCAGCACAGCCACATTTCTCGGCGACCGATGAAAATAGGACTTCCTTCTGGCAAACTCACTGACTTCCCCAGTGACCGGTTCGTGGCTGGCCATATAATGCAGCGGCAAAATGTGATTTGCAATGCGGATTGGACCATTCACTGCCTGGATGGCCAGCTTTCCGTCCAGATAAATGATTTTCAATCCATAGATGGCAATGCAGTCTCCAATCTGCAGCATGGCCTCCTTTTGGATTCTCCTTTCATTGAGGAAAATGCCATTGGCGCTGGTGTCCTGAATCCACCACTGCTGCCCCCTCTTCATAAGAACCCCATGCTTGTGAGAGACCAGATTCAAAAAGCTGTAACTGATATCACTTCCTGGTTCATTTCCAATGGTAATCTGCCCCAGCTTTGAAATATCATATTTTTTCAAAACAGAAAACGCATTCTCCGTCTCATTTACCACAATGGAAAGAAGCTCCCCATTGTTAGTTAGAAGCTGGATAATGTCATCCTTCTGAACATAACCATAAGGATCACCCTGTTTCTTTTTTGCCTCATAGTCATGGCTGTGCCGTATCCGCCATTTTCCCTTTACGGCTTCCAGGCGCAGCTTTAAATCTTCTTTCAGATGAAACAGCTGTCCGGAAAGCCCTAAATCATAATCCTCATAATTAGATACCGGAAGCTGAAATTCCTTGTACGCATGCTGCGTGTATATCGACAAAATGGCTCCCATACCATTTCCCCCTCTTATCCTTGTATCGTATTGCCCACATAATCCATGAGAGAAATCATAATCCGAATGTCCCCAATCTGGATTTTATCCCCTGTAAGAATCCGAACCGCCTGCCCTGCCAAAGTCATTTGATTCTTTTTACGCCGCACGATTGCCAGACAAGCCGGGTCCAGCTTTTGAAGATACACCTGGTTCTGAAACAGAAAAATCTTACAAAGCTTTTGCTCCATATTTTCCCCATCCACAACAAGGCCATTCTTTCCGGGAATCCACCCAATTCCGATTTCCTTTTGAGGGCTTAACACATAATCTCTGTTCTGCCTTCCCGAGACAATCAGCCGGACAAGAATCTGGTTCCGCTCAATCAGACTCTCCTGTTCTATCACCTGTTCCATGGACTGTACCAGGTTTTCCCCACGGCTGTTTTTCAGAGATTCTGTGAGGGCCTGCTCCTTCAATTTCTGATTGTACGCCCTCTGCTTCTCCCCTTTTCTGGAGCGCCACACATGAAATCCTATAAAAAGAAGCAAAAGGACAACGCCAATCATTGCATAAACCATGGTTTCCTCCTTGTCAGACATTGACCTCCCGAAGATTTACCTGCAGCTTTTCCGAGCCAATCTGAATAATACTTCCAGAGGCCAAAGTCACCTGGCTGATTCTCCCCGGATTTCCATTTACATACGTTCCATTTAAAGAATCCAAATCCCTCAAAACCAGGGTACCATTATCCAACACAATCTCGCAATGCTCGCCGGACAAGGTCTTGTTGGGAATACAAACCGTACACCCTGAATTTCTTCCAATGGTAATCCGGTCATCCACATTCACCCGGTACCCCTGTCCCGGCTTTCTCAAATCATAAATCTCCAGCACATAACTCTTTAATACAGAGCCATAAGCATGATAATCAAACAATTTTACAGTAAGATCATTTTCACTTTCCTGGGGCAAAACCCTGGTAACTGGCTTTGGAGGCAGCACAGGCTTCTCATCCGGCAACACCTCAAACTGCCCGCTGCTTTTTTTCTCCGACCTGCCGGAAAAAACAACCACAAGCAGCGCCGCCACCCCTCCGATGACAGCCAGGACAACCGCCGCAATTACTATGTAAACCATCCTGCTACCTCCTTTATGTCCTCTGTATCAATTTACTGCTGCTGTTGCTCCTCTTCAAAATAATACAGCGGCAGACCATCCACATACTCATCCGCATTCTCAAATGTTCCCTTAACCACCTCCCGGATATAAGTATCAAAATCTTCCTCATAGATGGTGCCATACACATAATCCTGCATTCCCCGGAATAACTTTTCCTTCCACTCCTCAAACCGTGCCGAATAACGAGAAGACTTTACATGCCTTACATCCTTATCATACCTCTCCGCACACTTCTCCAAATACTCTTTAATAGCAGAACGCACATTTTCCTTCTGGTTATGAACACTTTGCTCCATATAATGCTCACACACAATATACTGATAAAAATCCTCCCCTGTGGCAACACCAGAAGCAACACTCAAAGCATCCTTCATCTTCACTCTTCCCAGCTCGTCATAAATGATCTTGTTCTCATCATCCACCATATTTCTCCGCACACTTCCATCCTCTGTGGCATAATACACATATCCATCCCCATATCCCCAGGGCGGGCAGGTACAAAACATGCTATTCTGAATCATCGCCCCATCACTGCCCAGATAATATCTCTTATTCCCCTCATCCTTCCAGCCAGTATACATTTTACCGCCCTTTTCCCCGTCCAGATAATACCATTTTCCATCAATCTCCTTCCATCCCATAACCAAAGTCCCTGTCCCCGGTTCATAATAATACCAATCACCCCCCTGATTTTCCCATCCCTCCGCTGCATACGCACTAAAAGAACAAACCACTGACAACGCTGCTACTGCCATAACTGTTGCTAAACTCTTCTTCATCTCTCTAATCTCCTTTTACACTAAAATTATTCAAATTTTCCTCTCACCAACGCCACAGCACTTCCCACACATCTATTCTACATACTACACAAAAACGGTTTGAATTTCCCTCATGCCAACAACGCAGCTCCCGGATTTCTCCGGAGCGGACCTTTTGAACATCAAAAAACCTTACTGAAACTCATTAA
>CATLIJ010000203.1 GCA_949948825.1 uncultured Clostridiaceae bacterium | reverse complement strand
GCAAAGCAATAAAAACTATGCTATGATAGTACAGAATTATCGGCAGACAGGAATCCATAGTTTTCAAATGTATAATTTTGGGCTATAGCCAAGCGGTAAGGCACAGGACTTTGACTCCTGCATTTCGCTGGTTCGAATCCAGCTAGCCCAGCTTGAAAGACCTTGTAAATACGGTGGAAATACCGTGATTACAAGGATTTTTATATAGAGAGGAATTATGTATGGTTATGACTGTCTTTGGGCCGTTTCTGTTTTTCAGTCTGTTAAATGCTTTGACTGTCAGCTTAAGCAAAAAGCCTTTTGGAAAGTGCCTTCCCCTTACGATGATTTTGTCAGCTTTTGTCATGTTTTTCAGCCAGCTTCTGTTAAAAACTTTTCAGCCAGGGGGAGTGATGCTCTTGCTTTTGCTGGCGGGTTCTCTGGCGTTTATATGGTTTAATTGGAGAAAAAAGGATTCCTCTTTTAAGAAAAATTATTTGTCTTATGGTTTTTGGGCCTTTTTGGCTGTGTATCTCCTTTATCTTTGGATTGATTTTGGCCGGAATTTTGATGCCTGGGATGAATTTTCCCATTGGGGAATCATGGTAAAGGAAATGCTGCGGACAGACCGCTTTTATTCCGAGGACTTATCTCATTTGCTTGTGCATAAGGAGTATCCGCCTTTTGTGGCTGTTTTTGAAATGCTTTGGTGCCAAATATGCGGAAGATATTCAGAGATGGCTGTTTCCATGGCAATCCATGTTTTTTCCTTGTCTCTGCTTGTGCCGGGGCTGATGGAAGATGGGATGGAGAGAAGGGGAAGAAAAGCGTTGGGGCTTGGTTTCTTTTTTGCAATTCTTTTTATATTGGTCATTTCTGCTTTTGATGTATATGGGATTTTTCATACAATCTACACAGATATGTTTATGCCGGTTTTGTATGTGTATTGCATGAGCCTGATTTTGACAGGAGATGTGAGAAATACTGGGTTTGGCCGCATTTGTTTTGTGTGCAGTCTGACTGCTCTGATTTTGTCTAAGCAGATGGCGGCTGCGTTTGTTATGCTTGTGTGGCTGACTTATTTTATGATGGTTTTTACAGAAGAAAAGGGATGGAAAAGAAGCCTGGGTAAATATATCACCATGGTCCTGGCGCTGGTATTGCCAGCGGTCAATTATGGAATCTGGAGAAATTACACAAGGTCTTTGGGATTGACCGGACAGTTTGATCTGGGGCAGGTGAATATCAAAACAATCCTTGCCATACTTACTGGAAATGGAACCCGGACACAGACAGACACATGGAAAGCCTATTTTGGCGCTTTGTTTCAAAGATCCGTATTTGCTGGCATTACGCCAATGACCTATGTTTCTTCCTTTTTTGTGGCTTTGCTTCTGCTCTATGTGATTTGGCGTTTCCTGGATTCCTCTATGGAGAAAAGGCAGGCTTTGGGATTGGGGCTGGTTTTTACCTGCGGGACATTGGGCTATGCTTTTACCATGTTTGTGCTTTATATGTTTTGCTTTGCTGAGAGCGAGATGGTGATTCTTGCAAGCTATGAGCGGTATATGGATTCTTATGTTGTCAGTGAATTTTTAATTCTGCTGATTCTGGCAGTTCGGGCTGCGGAGCGGAGATTCGCTGGAATGATTACGCCGAAAAATGTGGCTTTGTTCCTTTGCGGCAGTACAGTGGTGCTGGGGCCGGCAAAGCTTTATAATTTGTCGCCTCAGGCAATGAAGGGGAATCCTGCTGGCATGTATTATGATTTGGCCAGAACTCTGGTAAGCAATACAGAATATGGCTCTTCCGTATTGCTTTTATCCACAGGCGGCATGCCGCAAAATGAGTATTATATTAATTATTTTGCAGATGGAAGGGAAATCAGCCTGACCTGTGCTTATGAGATTCCGGATTTTATGGAGGAAGGCTATGTGGAATTGATTCAGGATACTCTGGAAAGAATGGATTATGCGTTTGTCATCAATACCAGTGAAGAGATGGATTCTGCTCTGGCTGATCTCACAGGCGGGGTAAAATTAAAAGAGAACTGTGTTTACCAGGTAGAGCATACGGGAGATAGAGATAAAATCAGGCTTTTGGAGGTGACGAAATAAACGGCGGAGCATTAGAAAAAGTATATAAATCCAGGAATGGGCAGGGTCATTTTGACCCTGTTTTTTTAATCTCTCACGAATCTCTCACATTTCCATCAAAATCCAGACACATTTTTCTTTTATCATATAAAACAATCCAGACATCAGAGAAAAAATCAGGAGGATAGGCAGATGGCACAAGAGTTTTTCAGACGTTATGAGAAGAAATATAAGATTACCAGAGAACAGTATCAGGAGCTGCTTGGCAGGATGATCACACGGCTTTCCCCAGAGGAATACGGGAAGCATACCATATGTAATGTTTATTTTGATACAAAGGATTTTCAGATAATCCGCCATTCTCTCAGCAAGCCGGATTATAAAGAAAAGCTGAGACTGCGGAGCTATGGAACGCCAAAGGAGTCAGATCTGGTATATGTGGAATTGAAGAAAAAATATGATGGAATTGTATATAAGCGCCGGGTGGCGATGAGGTATGGGGAGGCCAGAAGGTATCTTTATTATGGAATCCGGCCGGATAGGGACAGTCAGGTTTTGCGGGAGATTGACTATGCGTTGCATTTTTATCAGGCCCGTCCGGCAGTGTATCTTGCCTATGACCGGCTGGCGTTTTTTGAAAAGGAAAACCCGGATTTGCGGATTACCTTTGATATGGATATCCGGGCAAGACAATATGCCGCGGAGCTGGATCAGGGAACCTATGGAACATTGCTGATGCCGCAGGGAGCTTTGCTGATGGAAGTGAAAATACCTGGGGCGATGCCGGTTTGGCTTAGCCGGAATTTGTCTGAATTGGGTATCTATCCTGTGTCCTATTCCAAATATGGTACATATTATCAAAAATATATTGAGCCGGAGTTAGGAACAGATGGTATGGAGAAAGGAGTGGAGGTCTGTGCTTAACAGTATTTTGACCAATGGATCAGATGCCCTGGTGGCGTCAGGAGAGTTTTTTATCTGTATGGCAGTAGCATTTGTTTTAGGAATAGGGCTGGCATGGGTGCATGGGTACAAAAATCAGACAACCAGAAATTTTGTCCTGACTCTGGCGCTTTTGCCAATGATGGTGCAGACAGTCATCATGCTGGTCAATGGAAATCTGGGAACCGGAGTGGCAGTGATGGGAGCCTTCAGTCTGGTCCGGTTTCGGTCAGCGCCGGGAAATTCCAGGGAAATCAGCAGCATATTTTTGGCAATGGCAGTAGGGCTGGCAGCAGGTATGGGATATTTGGGGGTTGCCTTGATTCTTGTTCTGACAGCTGGCGGAGTGACGGTTCTGGCTCTTTCGCTGCCCTGGGAAAAATGGGAGACTTGTGAAAAGGAGCTGAAGGTGACAATTCCGGAAAATCTGGATTATGCGGGGGTCTTTGATGAATTATTTGAAAAATACACAAAACAGGCAAAGCTGATGCGGGTGAAAACCGTGAACATGGGAAGTTTGTATGAGCTGCATTATCATATACGCCTGCGGGACGACAGACAGGAGAAAGCGTTTCTGGATGAGGTGCGCTGCCGGAACGGAAATCTGAGCCTGGTCTGTGGGAGAATTGCATCTGGGCGGGAGGAACTGTGATGGAGCTTATGCTGGAGTGGAGAAATTACAGAAAGGAAAAACAAATATGAGATGGAGTAAAAAGAGATGGGCAATATTAGGGCTTACAAGCGGGATTTTGCTGGCGCAGATTACTGGCTGCGGAGAAAAAATGGAGGGGATATCAGAAGAAATAAAGAATACAGAGCAAACAAAAAATGCAGAGCAGAATAATGGAAGTCAACATACAGATAACAGGATTCTTGTGACAGCAGATTTGAAAGAAGGGACAAAAAAGGAGGTGTCCTATGAGCCGGAGGATTTGGAGATCCAGTGGGACGAAGAAGCTGCCGGGAAGATTCTGCTGGAGGAAACGGGAATTACTGCTGAAGGCGCAGGAGTTTCTGTATCTGGCAATGCGGCGGTTATCCGGGAAGGAGGAACCTTTGTTGTGTCCGGAAGCATGGACAATGGGCAGATCCGCATGGAGGCGGAAAAGGGGGAACTGGTGCGGCTGGTGTTAAAGGACGTGGAATTGTCAAATGATACAACAGCTCCAATCTATGGGGAAGGCAAATGCAAGGTAGTGCTGACCCTTGCGGAAGGGACAAAAAATATTTTTCAGGACGGAACGGATTATCAATATGAAAATCAGGGGGAGGATGAACCGGACGGGCCGGTTTTCACAAATGGAGATTTAACCATCAATGGCCTGGGCGAGCTTCAGGTATATGGAAATTATGGGAGTGGAATCCGGAGTAAGGATAACCTGAAGGTAATATCAGGAAATATCCAGATTGTGTCAAAGGAGGATGGTCTGAAGGGCAGGGATTCCGTCGTGATCCGGGATGGCACGCTGAATATTCAGGCAGGTAAGGATGGCATAAAATCCAATCAGGATACTGAGGAAGAAAAGGGATTTATCTGGATTGATGGCGGGGCCATAACCATTGAAGCAAAGGATGACGGAATACAGGCAGAGACTGCATTAATTGTAAACGGAGGACAGATTGAGATAACTGAGAGCCAGGAGGGGCTGGCCGGGAAAACAGTGGATATTTTTGGCGGAACCATAAAGGTAAAAACAATGGATGACGGAATTAATTCAGCTGCTTCTGTGGAAACGGAAAGAGAAAAGATGCAGGACCAGGAAGGAGTGTATACTCGTATTGCAGGCGGTGAGGTGTGGCTGGATACTCAGGCGGATGGGATTGATTCCAACGGAGACCTGTATATTGAAGGCGGGGCAGTGTACCTGAGCGGTCCTGTCAGCCGACGGGATGGAATACTGGATTATAATGGCATGGCAGAAATCACGGGAGGCACAGTGTTTGCAGCAGGAACCAGCGGCATGATGCAGACCTTTGGGGAGAAATCGAGTCAAAACTATCTGGTGGTCTATTGGGAGGAAAGCCAGGAGGCAGGTAACACAATCCGGCTTATGGAGGAGGATGGAACCATACTGGGGGAATATGGGCCGCCGAAAGCTTTTGATACAGCTATCATCAGTGTGCCCGGGCTGGAGGAGGGGAAAACCTATCAGGTGAGCACCGGAGAAGGTGAAAATCAGACTCATGAGATTAAAATATCC
>CATLIJ010000202.1 GCA_949948825.1 uncultured Clostridiaceae bacterium | reverse complement strand
AGAGAGTATGGGAAAAGGCCGGCGGTATGGCTGCAAAAGGTATGGAGAAAAGGCCAGAGAGTTCATGGACCAACAGAAGCTTTGGAAATTGACGGTGAGAAGGGTTTGCAGTCAGATAAGCTGGCAGTGGGGAAGGCTGTTCCATCACTGGTAAAGGAGTGGCAAAAGAAAATGGGAAGAATGATACATGGAGGAATCCGGCTTGCTGCGGGAACCATGAGCTTTATGGTTCATGCTTTCTTGTGGGCAGTCCGGGTGATTTGGAATGGATTTTGTGTGGGAGCTGCCTTGTTTTTGGGAGGCTTTGGCCTGTTATGTTTGTTTTGTCTTGGGATGCTGGCAGTGCTTTTGATGCAGCATTACCCTCTGGCAGGAGTGACCTTAGGGTGCTTTGGGCTGGTGCTGTGTTCTTTTTCCGCGGCAGGTCTTTTTGTGTCTCTGATCAAAAGAAAAAAGGAAAAAATTGAACATAGAAAAAGGAAGAATGGGCACCGGGAAGAAGAGGAACCGACAGTGTCAGAAGGAGAGATGGACTTGAATCAGGAGATGGAGGCTGTGCAGCATGGGTAAGATACAGATGGTTTTGGCAGGTGTGTTTTTGGGAGGCGTGCTTCTTGGGGGAATTGGAGCAGGCATAGCCATTGTAGAATACTCCTCTATGGCTTATGCAGGAGAAAAGAAGATCGGTGAGGAAAATTTGGTGACTTGTGAGATGGACTATACCTTTGCTCCGGAGAAGGAGCGAATCTGCATTGAAGATTATGGGTATTGGAATACAGGGATTGAGGAGGATGAGACTGTGCCGGAGGGAACCATCCGTTATGAGGTGACTTATAATGAAAAGACGGTCAAACCCATTCTGCGGATTCGGGGAGATCTGGAAACCACAGAGGAGAGCTTTCCGGAGGAAAGCTTTGACACAGAAGAAGGAGAGACACAAGGGGAAGCTGTTTCCGATTCCCAGGAGGATTTGACGGAGAGCCAGACCCCGCAAAAGAAAAAGCAGACCATACTGGAGCTTGGCGTTCACTATACATACAATGATTTTGCAATTCTGATGGAAAGCAAGGAGGAGATCCTTGCGGATCTGAAGCAGGGACGGATTGCCAGCTATGACGTGGTATATATCTCTCAGGTGAGAATCAAGGTGAATCCCCGGACCATGTCCTGTATTGACAAAGACCGTGTCATTGCTTTTGACTACTGATAGAAGAAACCGTTTCAAAATAACGGATCAGGTTCCTAATCACCAAAGAGACAGGTGATCCATCAGGATTTTTGCTCCCATCAATACGAGAATACAGCCGCCAGCCAGTTCAGCCCTGGATTTATAACGGCAACCAAACACCGTGCCGATTTTAACGCCTGCTGCAGAAAGAAGAAACGTGGTAATTCCAATCACAGACACAGCAGGCAGAAGCTCCACCTTTAAAAAGGCAAAGGTCACGCCCACAGCCAGAGCATCAATGCTGGTGGCCACAGCCAGAACAACCATATCCTTCATGGCAATGGAAGCATCACAGGATTCCTCCTCCTGATTTAAGGCCTCCCGGATCATATTAATGCCAATCATTCCCAGCAGGATAAAGGCAATCCAGTGGTCATAAGCAGCGATGGAGTCCTGGAAGCGGGCGCCGAGCAGATAACCAAGGGCAGGCATCCCGGCCTGGAAGCCGCCAAAATAAAAACCTACAATCAATGCATTTTTCAGCTGCATTTTCTGCATGGATAATCCCTTGCAGATGGAAACCGCAAGGGCGTCCATGGACAGGCCGACTGCGATGATGAAAAGTTCGAAAATGGACATAGAAGCGCCTCCTTCAATTGTTTTCGCCCAAAGTCTCCTCACTTAACCGCATTCCCGCAGTTTCGGTCACAGGGAGGGAGAACAGGATGGTTCCGGCTTTTGTGTTTGTGCCTGCTGTGTCCATGATGGCCCGCATGATGGCGTTTTTCCCCTCCCGGCGGACTACCATGAAAATCATCTCTTTTTCTGCGGCAATGGATACGCCCAGGAAGCGTTTGGCCTGTTCCATTCCAGTTCCCTTGGCATGGATTACAGTGCCTCCGGCAGCGTGGGCTTTTCTTGCTGCATCCATAATTGTGTCTGTATAGCCCTGGTTGGCAATGGCTATCACAAGTTCATATTTTGTGTTTTTCAAGATGCTTTCCTCTCCTTTTTCAAATTCCCGGCCTTCTGTGAGAAATTTCAGCTGCTTTTTTCCGCCGATGCTGCTCACAGGGACAGTAAAGGCAATACCACTGCCCGGAATATCAATTTTCATCTGTTTTTCCAAAGCGTTTTTTATTTTTTTCCATTCTGTGTCTGTCACAAAGAAAAATAAAACTGCCTTTTGGGCTGCCTCCAGACCAAAGGAATCCAGGATTTCAGAGGCAGTGGTTCCGCGTCCGTAGGTGATGAGTGTTACGGTTATCCCAAATTCCCGGTAAAAGGCCAGGAACCTCTGCACCTGGTTTCGGTCGCAGATGGTTGCCATTATATATAATATGTTCATAATAACCTCTCAATTCGTCTAAAGCTCAATGATTGCGTCCTCCTCCAGCATGTGAAAGGCAAGGGCAGGCGTCCGGTCAGCCACAGACTGTTTCCGGCGGTTTTCCGTGAGCCGGGAATAAAGGCCCATGACCTGTATGGTGATGAGCGGAGTCATGGCTACCATGGCTACCACGCCAAAGGCATCTGTGGCAGCCGAGCCGCCTAAAGAGCGGCAGGCGCCCTGGGCCAGGGGCAGCAGAAAAGCAGCGGTCATGGGACCGGATGCCACGCCGCCGGAGTCAAAGGCAATGGCAGTGTAAATCCGCGGCACAAAGAAGGAGATGGCCAGAGCAACTCCATAGCCGGGAATGAGAAACCACAAAACAGAGATGCCGGTGAGAACCCGGACCATGGCAAGCCCAAGAGAGACTGCCACTCCCACAGAAAGTCCGCAGCCCATGGCTTTGGCTGAGATGGCTCCGTCTGTGATCTCCTCCACCTGCCGGTTCAGCACATAAACTGCAGGCTCGGCACGGACGATAAAGTAGCCGATCAAAGCTGCAATGGGGATCAGAATTTCCGGATGGCTCTGCTGCGCCAGGATCTGTCCCAAATAGTTGCCGGCAGGCATAAAGCCTACATTGGCGCCTGTTAAAAATAATACCAGACCAACATAGGTATAGGCAAGACCTATGAGGATTTTTGTAAGCTTTCTCTTCGGAAGGCGCAGAGCTATGGCCTGAAATCCCATGAAGAACAAAAATACCGGCAGCAGAGATAAGAAAATCTCCTTCAGATAAGAAGGAATTTCAGAGGAAAAAAGCCTTAAAAGCTGGATGGAATCCTCCACTTCCAAAAGAATCTCATCCACCTGAACCCCATCTTTGGGGTGAAAGATCATGCCCAGGACCATTACGGCAAGAATGGGGCCGACCGAGCACAAGGCAACCAGCCCGAAGCTGTCATCTGTTGCATGGCGGTCGCTTCGGATGGCAGAAACGCCCACGCCCAGGGACATGATAAAAGGAACTGTCATGGGTCCTGTGGTCACGCCTCCGGAATCAAAGGCAATGCTTAAAAATTCCTTTGGGACAAAAGCAGACAGAAGAAACACAATCAAATAAAATCCCAAAAGCAGCGGTGGGAGAGGAATGGAAAAAAGCATGCGCAAAAGGGCAATGACCAGGAATGCTCCCACGCCTGCAGCCACTGAGAGGATCAGCAGCATATTTGGCACAGCAGGCACCTGTCCGGCCAAAACCTGCAGATCCGGTTCTGAGATGGTAATAATAAATCCCAGTAAAAAAGACAGACTGACAATCATTGGCAGATTCCGGCTTTTGGTCAGGCTGGAGCCCACCCGCTCTCCCATGGGAGTCATGGAGATCTCTGCTCCCAGGGTAAAGAACATCATGCCTGCCAGAATGAGGACAGCTCCCATGAGAAAGCACAGCAGGATGCTGGGGGACACAGGAGCCACAAAGAAGCATAAGGCCAGGACAATACATAGAACAGGCAGCACAGCCTGAATGGATTCACGCCATTTTTCCGCTAACTTATTTTGAATTCCCAAGTTTTCATCAGGTCCTTTCTTAGGGGGTATTGGATAACAGTTCAGACGGGGCATCTTCTTGCCTGCCTTTGACAGACAGGAAGTATCGGATATTCATCCGATGTGGAAACTGTTACGGTATTTTACCACAGATTATGGGCAGTGACAATAAAGAAGTTGACAATACTCAAAATCCTTGTATCTGTGAAAAGAGAGTCACAGTCTCCTGCCAGCCCCGTTTTAGTTACTGTTCACGGTGGGCATCTTCTTGCCCGTCTTCGACGGACAAGAAGCATCAGGCGTTCGCCTGATGTGGAATCTGGCATAAATTGGGGCTTACAAGCGAGCTTGACACCCAAATTTATGTCAGATTCCCCGCCCCGTGAACTGTAACTTTGAATCGTGAAAGTTCTGTATATACGCTCGTTTAACATTGAATCGGCAGGAAAAACTTGTTATACTATGGATAGAAGAAAGGGGGCATAGACAATTATGGCAAGAATCATTGGTATTGGACATCAGGATTTTACCCAACTGATTGCAAGCGGCTATTTTTATGTGGACAAGACAGAGTTCATCCGGGAGTGGTGGGAAAACCAGGATGTGGTTACTTTGATTGCCCGCCCCCGCCGTTTTGGAAAACACTGAATATGAGTATGCTGGAGCGCTTTTTCTCTGTAGAATATAAAGGGCAAGGGAAGATATTTGAAGGCCTCTCTATATGGAAGGATAAAACATTTCAGGAGCTTCAAGGGACTTATCCGGTGATTGCGCTTAGTTTTGCTGATGTGAAGGAAGTAACGTTCCCTACAGCTAGAGAAAAAATCTGTCAGATTATAAAAATGGTTTTTGGAAAGTATCGGTTTTTGCTGGACAGTGATGTTCTGGGAGAAGATGAAAAGGAAGACTTTCGCAAGATTTCTGCCGATCCGGGAAACAGTACGATTACTCTTTCCTTAAAGATGCTGTCCCTTTATCTTTTCCGTTACTATGGAAAGAAGGTGATTATTCTTCTGGATGAGTATGATACACCCATGCAGGAAGCTTATGTAAACGGATACTGGGATGAAATGGCTGCCTTTATCCGAAGCCTTTTCAATTCAACTTTTAAAACAAACCCATATCTTTTTAGAGCTGTCATGACTGGAATTACAAGGATTAGCAGAGAATCTGTTTT
>CATLIJ010000201.1 GCA_949948825.1 uncultured Clostridiaceae bacterium | reverse complement strand
ATTTGAGGACTACTATTATGGGTACATGGTCCGGCATACCGGATATCTGAAGTATTTTGATCTGGTTTTGTATCAGCGGGGTATGGTGCTTTTGCTGCCTGGAATGTCAGATCCTGCTTCTGTGCCAGCATTCGCACCCCAGGACAAGCTGTTCCAGGTGCTTCGGGAATCTCAGGAGTGGGGCCGGAAGCTGCATGTTTCCAATGTGGGTTCGTTAAATGAGCGGATTACCAAGGGGCGCATGAATGAGCTGATTCTGATTCAGGAAGCTTTGATGGAAAAGAAGATGGGAGATATTGCAGATCAGATTGCCAGGAGAACGGATATAAAGTTTGTGATGATTGCAGGACCTTCCTCTTCAGGAAAAACTACCTTTTCTCACCGGCTTTCCACTCAGCTCCAGGCCAAGGGACTGACCCCTCATCCTATTGCTGTGGACAATTATTTTGTGAACCGTTCGGAAAGTCCCCGTGATGAGCAGGGAAATTACGATTATGAATCATTAAAATGCATTGATGTGGAGCAGTTTAACCGGGATATGCAGGATTTGCTGGCCGGAAAGACAGTGGAGCTGCCGGAATATAATTTTATCTCCGGGGAGCGGGAGTACTGCGGCAATAAGCTGACTTTGGGGGCAGAGGATATTTTGGTGATTGAGGGGATTCACTGTCTGAATGAGCAGCTATCGTACAGCCTGCCAAAGGAAAACAAATTTAAAATTTACATCAGCGCTCTGACCCAGTTAAACATTGACGAACACAACCGGATTCCCACAACCGACGGCCGTCTCATCCGCCGGATGGTGCGGGATGCCCGCACCCGGGGAGCTACTGCCCAGGATACGATCCGCCGGTGGCCGTCTGTCCGGCGGGGGGAGGAACAGAACATTTTTCCTTACCAGGAGGAGGCGGATGTAATGTTCAATTCAGCCCTGGTCTATGAATTTGCTGTTCTTAAACAGTATGCGGAACCTCTTTTGTTCAGCGTGCCGAGAAACAGCAGCGAGTATCTGGAGGCTAAAAGACTGTTAAAGTTTTTGGATTATTTCCTGGGGGTCAGCAGTGAGGATATTTCGAGAAATTCGGTTTTGCGGGAATTTATCGGAGGAAGCTGTTTTAAGGTGTGACGAGGGATTTATTTGCTGTCATGGTGTTGGGTCAAGGGAAGGAATACACGGGAAGATGAATTATTTGGAAAAGCATCCGATGATTATGATTGTGGCAGGAATTATGGGAATCTCCTTATCTGCAATTTTTGTGAAATACTCTCAGGCGCCGTCAGCAGTGACAGCAACATATCGGCTGCTTTGGACTGTGCTTCTTTTGTCTCCGGCGGCGCTGGGCGTCCCCGAAAGGCGCAAAGAGCTTTTTGAAACACCAAAAAGGACAATGATTTTGTGCGGAATCAGCGGAGTTTTTCTGGCTTTTCACTTTTTTACCTGGTTTGAATCTTTGAAACATACTACAGTGGCAAGCTCAACTACCATTGTATGTACAGAAGTAATATGGGTGGCTTTGGGATATTGCCTGTTTTTAAAAGGAAGGCTGACGGTCAAAGCAGTTGCAGCAATCCTGATTACTTTTGGGGGAAGTATGATGGTTGCCTACTCTGATTCCGGAACAGGAGGCAGCCATCTGTATGGGGATATTCTGGCGCTTTTGGCGGCTATGGCTGTGGCTGGCTACACGCTGATCGGGCAGATAGCCAGAAGGACCCTTTCCACTACTGCATATACTTATATTGTGTATCTGTTCTGCGGGATTACTTTGGTGGCACTTACGGTCTTTCAGGGATATTCCCTGAGAGGACATGGGGTTCGTACAGTGGCAGTGGGGCTTCTTCTGGCAGTGTTTTCGACTCTTTTGGGCCACAGTATCTTCAGCTGGTGCTTAAAGTTTTTTTCACCTGCCTTTGTGTCTGCTTCAAAGCTGTGTGAGCCTGTGGTGGCAGCTGCTATTGCAGCAGTGCTTTTTGGGGAGATTCCTGCCTTGCTTCAGGTGCTGGGAGGGGCGGTGATTATCGGTGGAGTGATTTTTTATTCCAGGGTAGAGTAGTAGTTACAATTCACGGGGCGGGGAATCTGGCATGAATTTGGGCGTCAAGCTCGCTTGAAAGCTCAAATTTATGCCAGATTCCACATCAGGCGAATGCCTGATGCTTCTTGTCCGTCGAAGACGGGCAAAAAGATGCCCCCGTGAACAGTAACAGCCTGTGACCAATGTCTCCAATCATAACAGGACAAACGAAACTCATAACATCCCAAAACGTCTATAACACCCCAAAGCACCTATGTATCACCTCAATCACAAGATCCTGCTCACTGCCTTTCATCTTAATATCTGATGGCAGGCACAACCCTCTGGAAAAAATATCCGCTCCCACATCCGGATTTTCTTCATTGCTTATGTATGCGTTACTGCATCCTCTGCCTATTCCTTTTCTGGCCACAAAAACATGGTTTCTGTACATTGGCTGCATATGCATTGGTTTCCATATAGGTCTGCTTTCTGCCCCAAAAACCTTTAAAGCATCTCCTATTTCCATTGGACAAGATTTTCCCTTCTCCCTATGATAAATTCCGTTTCTTTCTGATCTCTCACTGCTGCACATAGCCTCCGAATCGATCCATATACAGCTCAGCCAGAAATTAGGGCTACTGCTTTGTTCATCAAATGGATTCATTTTTAGCGGAAGATCTTTTAACCCTTTCTGATACTTTTCATAAATTCTTTTCTTTTTGCAAATATGCTCCTCCAAATGCTCCAGCTGCCCTCTCACCACTCCGGCAGTTATATTACTCATGCGGTAATTATAGCCAAGCTCTTCGTGCTGATACCAGGGCGCAGATTCTCTGGACTGAGTGGACCATTTGCGAACCTTATCTGCCGCATACTCAGAATCTGTCAAAAACATTCCTCCTGTGCTGCCAGTAATTATTTTATTTCCATTAAAGCTTACAACTCCACAATCCCCAAAACTGCCCGTAGGAATCTCTTTATAGGAGGCTCCAAAAGATTCTGCAGCGTCTTCAATCAAAAATGCCCCGTGACTCTTACAAATCGTCCTGATCTCATCTATTTTTCCAGGTGTGCCGTAAAGATGAACCAAAACCACAAGCTTTACCTCCGGATAAATCCGAAACGCCTGCTCTAATGCTTCTGGAGACATATTCCAGGTATCATACTCTGTATCAATAAAAACCGGTTCCCCTCCCTCATAAACCACTGGATTCACCGTAGCGGCAAAGGTCAGATCCGAACAAAACACACGAATCCCTTCCAAAGCCCCTCCGCCCCCTAAGCCAGCAGGGGTCCGAATGCCTGTGCTGCTTCCATACAGCTTCTCTGCCGCCACTTTTATAGAAAGATGCAGAGCTGCCGTTCCGCTTGCAAGACCTACCCCGTATTTTACGCCAGCTTTCTTTGCCACAGCAATTTCCAACTGATTAATATTCTCTCCCACTGTAGTCACCCAGCCAGAATCAATTGCCTTTTTTATAAACGCCATTTCTCCTCCATCCATGGTAGGTGTAGAGAGGAACACCGGATGCTTCAGAGGCTGTATGTCTTTAAAACGCGGGTCTGATTTGAAATCGTACATTTTTCTTTTCTCCTTTTGAAACCATTCCATACTAATCATTGCTGTTCACGGAAGACATATTGTTTTGTAACGATTCAGTTATGCGGCTTCTTATTTTCACATCCTCCGGTAAGTAGGCACAATCTCTGCCACTACCCTGCGGATATCCTCTTCTTCCCCATAGCTGACCTCCATCAGCACCTTCATCTGTTTCAAAAACTGATCCGTGTCAAAAGCAATGGGAGAACCTATATGAATCAGCTGGTTTGCAGTGGTTTTCATTCCCTCTTCTGCCATCAGCTTTTCCTCATACAGCTTTTCTCCTGGTCTTAAACCAGTATACGTAATTTTAATGTCTTCCCCTGGTTTATGTCCGGACAGGTGAATCAGATTTTTGGCTAATGTATCAATTTTCACTGGTTCTCCCATATCCAGCACAAAGATCTCACCACCCTTTGCAAATGTACCTGCCTGCAGAACCAGGCTGACTGCTTCTGGTATGGTCATAAAATATCTGGTAATATCCGGGTGAGTCACTGTCACCGGACCTCCGGCAGCAATCTGCTTCTTAAAAAACGGGATTACAGACCCATTGCTTCCCAGCACATTTCCAAAGCGGACTGCCACAAATTCCGTCTTTTCAGAAATATTTTTATTACCTTCTTCCTCTCTTTCCATTGTTTTTGCGTTCATACACATGCTCTTCATGCTTCCGTCTTCATCCTTACAATGTACGTGAAGCACAGGCAATTCTTCTTCCTGTCCTGCTTTCACCTTCTCGTCAAAAGTCTGGATCACCATTTCACAAAGACGCTTGCTGGCACCCATAATATTAGTTGGATTCACTGCCTTGTCCGTACTAATCAACACAAACCTCTTACATCCATTTTTCATCGCTGCATAAGCAGTTTTATAGGTACCTAAAACATTATTCTTAATGGCCTCTCTGGGACTGTCCTCCATGAGCGGCACATGCTTATGGGCCGCTGCATGATATACCACCTGGGGCCTGTACAATGCAAATACACTGTCAATTCGCCTGCTGTCTCTTACTGATCCAATCAACACCTCCAAATTCAAATCCGGATAATCTGCCCGAAGTTCCTGTTGAATATCATAAGCATTATTTTCATACACATCAAAAATAATCAGTTTCGCAGGATTATGTCTGGCAATCTGCCTGCACAACTCACTTCCAATAGACCCGCCTCCACCTGTTACCAAAATCACTTTTCCACTCAGGTATTGGAAAACTTCAGCCAGGTCAGTTTTGATCGGCTCACGCCCCAACAGATCCTCTATGGCAACCTCCTTCATATTGCTGACTGTAAATTCCCCATTCGCCAGCTGATACATGCCTGGTAAAATCTTCAGTTCACATCCAGTTTCCTTACAGATGTTTAAAATATCCCGTTTTTGCTCTGCACTTGCACTGGGCAGCGCAATCAGAATTTTTTCAATATGATATTTTTCTACATTTTGTAAAATATCATCTCTCCCTCCCACAATTGGTATCCCGTCAAGAAAACGCCCCCATTTATCCGAGTTGTCATCCATAATACAGCAGACCCGTTCCTCACTCTCCCTTGCTTCATGCAAATCACGTAAAATAATCTGCCCCGCCATTCCTGCTCCAATCAACATGACTCTTCTGAAAAATGCCGG
>CATLIJ010000200.1 GCA_949948825.1 uncultured Clostridiaceae bacterium | reverse complement strand
GTCTACGCTCTGCTTTGGTCGGCGCTGGTCATGCGCCACTGACGCATGGCCCCCCCCTCGCGTCCCAAGCACGGCGCTTGGCTCATTGGTCGCGGAAATAAAGTTGGATGATCCATGAAAACACCCCTGGCATCACTGCGAAAGCCAGGGGTGCATTTGCCAGGACGGTTTACGCCTCCTCCGGATGTACCGCTGCCACATAATTCTTTCTGTCCGGGTCGTCCTGATCCGGACCTATGTCATAACGAGTCCCGGAAACCTTCACGCTGCCCTTCTTTTTCACTTTTCCGGACTTGTCAATAATCACTGTCTCTCCGACTTCAATCAGCGGCACAGCTCCTTCCTCCGGACCTACGATCCGCTCGCCGTCCTGACTTCTGTCCTGAATATCCTTTTCATCATAGATCGGCTTATCCATGACAAAAGTCTCCCAACCGGAGGAATCTGCCTTCAGCATCTCCCCGTCATCTCCATAAATCCGGCCATCCACCAGCGCATTGGTGTAAGCCCATCCTCTCTCATGGAAATGATAGGTTGCCGTCTCCCCGTCCAGGGAAAGCACAATCCGTTTTCCATGAACCATCTGTCCCAGGGTTGCCTCATTCTGGCTTAAGTAATAAATTCCAGCTGGCTTCATGCGGCTTCCTTTTCCAATGGGACCAGCATCCTCACCATAATCAAATTCACTTTCCATAAAAGGACTTCCGCTGATGTCATTTCCACCTGTGCTGATCAGTCCTGTAACCAGATATCCGTTTTGGTCAAAGAAATAGGCCTGACCATCAATCTTCTTCCACCCAAATATCCTGTCGCTGTCTCTGCCGCCTTCGTTGTACAGATATCCGTCGTCTGGGTCACAGTAAAACCAATGAGGATTGCTGCCCTCGTCATCCGGGTCCGAAGCATACAGCCATCCGGAAGCCCGGATTCCCGTGGCCTCATCATAATAACGGTTAATACCAAAATTGTCTCCATCCGAATCGTTCTTTTCATTTGGATTAAAAGAGGTCACTCCCGGAGCCCATCCAGTCACCATCACCCCGTTTTCATCAAAAGCAAAATGATGTCCTTCCAGTTCTGCATCCTCATTCTTGCTCATCTCCCCGTCCCATCCAAAATAGAACATTTCATATCCATCATAATTCTTTGATGGATCTGCCAGAATCTCCTCATCCTCTGAGGGAATCAGATACTGCCACTGAGTATGGGCATGGCCCTGGTTCTCATCTCCCAGGTAATACATTTTATATCCATTCCCATCCTCATTCTCCACTTTATGCCATCCGGAGAGCATATGGCCGTCCTCGTCAAAGAAAAACTTCTGTACCTCACGAGCCTGGTTGGTCAGGCGCACCGGCTTTTTCTCCCTGTCCTTTTTCGCCCTTCCTTTGGCGTCCATATAATACCAGAGTGTCTCCACCTCCTGGTCACAGGCTCCGTCCTCATTGGGCTGGGAAACCCACCGGTTTGTCACGCGGATTCCGTTCTCATCCACATAATAAGTATAGTCCCCATCCTCCACAATGGAGTTCACTGCCATATAGCCGTTTTCATCCAGATAATACTGGTTTCCGTCATTGCCCCGTATCCAGACGCTGGTTTTCTTGTCCCCATTGGAATCCAGATAGATCCAACGCCCGTCCTCGTCCTGCTGCCAGCCATGTATGTTTGACGTATCCTCCTCACCAAAAGCAGGAAGGACTGCAGAGACAGACAGCAAGGATGCCAGACATACTGCCCAGGTATGACGTATGCTCTTTTTCATCTGCTTTTCCCCTTTCTCTGTTCCATAAGAATCATTGATTTAATATAAGTCTTCCTCTTCCTCAAATCCGTCTGTGTCCAGAATCTCATCCTCCTCAAATACCAGGATGACCTTTTCCACCCAATACCCCAGCTCATCTACATCAAAGTAAAGAACTGGCGGCTCTTCTGAATCATTGTCCTCTGCCCAGCGGATAAAACTGCCGATTGCATTGCGCTCTGCGGGGGTAAACTCGTAGTATTTCTCCTTGTTCGGGCTGACATCCAGATGATTTGCCACTGCCTTCCATTTGGATGCGCTTCTGCTATCCTTTGCCGGAGCAGCGTTAGAAGAGGTTGCCCTCACTGGATTTTCCTTTTCTTCCTTTTCCTTTAGCTGTGCATTGGACGGAGTTGCAGCAGAAAGGTTCTTGTCTGGCTCTTTTGTCCCGGAAACCGGCTCATCCAGGCCGGATGCCATGGACTGGGCTGTGTCAAATACTGCGCCTGCCAAAGAAGCTTCCCCATTTGCCTTGTCTGCAGATAAGGACGCATTAGACGGGGTTGCAATGGGCCTCATCTCCTCAAGCATCACGGACGCTGTCCTGGGAGCGGGGATTGTTGCTGCCGTGTTGACAGAGCTGTCTTCTTTTGCCTCGTCTTCCTCGTGAGGAACTGCCATCCGCAAAACTGCCAGACTGTCTTTGATCTCCTGCCCCTCTTCCGGCTCATTGGTGGTGTAGCGGATGCCGATGGGAACGCTGTCCACTGGCATGTAGAACATACTCCGCTCTTTTTGAGGAGCCTGTAAAATATTAGCCAAAGAAGCAGATTGTCTGGATATGGCTAAAACTTCGGATGCTTCGTTATAATAGAATTTGATTTCTTCTATGGAAGCATTGGGGTAGGTTTGTGTATTCACGCCAAATTTAATTTGGGGAACCTGATTATTCTGTATTGCTCCTGTAATAATTCCTGACACATCTGCCTTTTTTCCTTCCCCTTCAAAATCATAGCTATGGGAAATCTGACTTCCAAATCCAACCCAGTAAGAAAGATCTTTTGTATCAGAACCATTTGTCACAGACAAAGTGCCTCCAATACTATAAGAATTATCCTCTGTATCTGCCAGTTTATAAGTCATATATGCCGGGGCCTGGTCTCTTGGCAGTTCTGCTGCAAGAGAATCCTCTGCTGAAATTGTCCCGTCATAAGCTTCCCAGTACAGCAATTCAAAATCGCTGACATCCGTTACATTCGCTGTGTCAAATGAAAAATAGGTGGCAGAATTAAAGTTTTCATCCAAAATAAGATTCTCTTTTACATCATTTCCGGAATCATTCAGCCAGCTGGAGGCCTCCCAGCTTCCATTATGATATTTTAAATTCATTCCGCCGCTTGTTACTTTGGCTTTGAATCGGACTCCTGCCAGTACGAAATCTCCGTTTTCCGGAACCTGATATTTTCCATCTGCGTCCGGAGTAACTGAAATCTCATATTCACCCGCCGGCTCTTCCGGTCCAACCGGTTCCTCCGCCTTTTCCACAAACACCAGTTTTTTCACTTTAAAAGAACTCTTACACTCCCAGAAAGCAAGCAGCAGATTGTTCACACCATCACTGGTCTCCCGAAAGAAATAATTTCCTGTGCTGTCTTCTCCTCTGGTAAACTGAGTTGTGTCCTTAATATCCAGATCCCAGCCATTATAGTTTATCACCAGGGGACCCTGGACATCCTCAATATTTCCCTCATAATAAACCTTCACTCCAGGATTTCCATTGCCTCCTTCGGGAAGGGTTTCCTTCTCTGCATTGCTGATTACATCAGAAGAAAACACAAAGCGTCCTGCCTTCTGAAATTCTGCCAGAGAATCATCTGCTGCCCCCATATCCTCCACCTGAATCCAGGTAATCTGATATTGGTCTGTTTTCCCTGCCACCGGATTTCCGTCATCTCCATTTTTGCTCTCTGCGGTAAATGTGATTTTCTCATTTCCGTCTTGCACATTCAGCAAAATAAAATCAGAAACAGAACTGGAAATCTCTCCGTTATCATCAGCAAATATCAATTCTCCCCCATAGGTTCCTTTTGCAGACTCCACCTCTTTGGTCTCAATGGACAGCTTTACCTTCCTTCCGGCAAAGCTCTTTGTCTCTCCAATCAGGCTTAACAGCTCTGATAAAGATTTGGTTACAGACGCATCATTCGTTACCACAATGGGAGATTCCATTCCACTTGTCTCTTTCTCCACCATCACCAGTTTCTTTACCTTAAAAGGACTTCCACAGCTCCAAAACGCCAGAATCAGGCTGTTCACACTCCCACTGGTTTCCCGGAAGAAATAAGTTCCCATGCTGTCTTCCCCTCTGGAATATTCATTGGTATCCTTGATGTCAAGGCTCCATCCATCGCCATTTGCCACCAGCGGCCCCTGAACATCTTCTATCTTTCCTTCATAGTACACCTTCACGCCAGGTTTTCCTGTGCTTCCTTTTGGAAGGATTTCCTTCTCTGCATTGCGGATTGCATTGGAGGAAAATACAAAGCGTCCTGCCTTCTGAAACTCTGCCAGAGAGTCATCCCCTGGCCCGATATCCTCAATCTTCATCCAGGTAATCTGATACTGGTCCGTTTTCCCTGCCACCGGATTCCCGTCATCCCCATTTTTGCTCTCTGCGGTAAATGTAATTTTCTCATTTCCATCTTTCACATTCAGCACAATAAAGTTAGAAACAGAACTGGAAATCTCTCCGCTTTCATTGACACCCACAACCTCACCTTCATAGGTTCCTTTTGCAGACTCCACCTCTTTGGTCTCAATGGACAGCTTTACCTTTCTTCCGGCGAAGCTTTTCGGCTCTCCGATTAAACCTGCTATTTCAGAAAGAGACATGGTTTTTGGTGTGCTCTCTGTCACTATTATCGGCGAATCCAGCTCTTGTCTGGTCTTTTGAATCTGGACAATCCGATTCACTTTAAAAGGATTCTTTACCGTCCACATGGCAAAAAACACCCGTGTAATGTCCACGCCGCCATAATAGCTGGCTGGAATATAGATGTAGCTTCCATCCGCATCTTTAAGGGTCTTCCAGTCCTTGGGAGCAATTCCATCTCCCCAATCCATTTGATTCAAAAGAAGATTTCCGTCCAGCTCAGCAACATTCGAAGCTTCATCATAATAAATTTTCAAGCCCTCTTCTGGATCTGTGTCAGAGATCTTTTTCTCAATCCGGCCTTCCCCTGCTGTGATCTCCACCTGGCCTCCGGTCCGCATTTCAGAAAGCCCTTTAAAATCCTCCAGTATTTTAACTTCAATATTAGTAATCCGGACTCTTCCTTTTTTTACAATTACCCGAATCAGAGAATCCGAATTGGGGGTTCCAATCAGGCTTCCGGAAGCAACCATGGAAGACCTGGCCTGTGCCATTCTTCCCTCAGAGCCTCCGGACAGTTCAAAGGCCAGCTTCACGCCGTTTTGGTCAATCATGTTGACCTCACATTCATAAGGATTTCCATCCTCTGATTCTGCTGCAACCAATAC
>CATLIJ010000199.1 GCA_949948825.1 uncultured Clostridiaceae bacterium | reverse complement strand
CCTGCTGGGCATAATAGGAGACAATGGTATTGACCGCGTAATTATTGCTGTATACCTTTTTGGATTCCAGAGGAAGCTTTTTGCCATATAAGGTGATGTATTCCTTCAGAGCCTCATTGTCTCCGCTTTCCAGATAGGAGGAAATCAGGTTCAGATGCTGGCGCAGGTCGTGGCGGGCAGTTCGGGTTTCCTCAATCTGCTTTTGAAGAAGATTGTACTGGTTTCTTTGAACCATGATGATGTGCTTTCTCTGTTTTGCCTCCTCTTCAGCAGTTACCTGCCTGCGGATTGATGACAGGGCGCTGATCAGCACATGGTATACCAAAACCATTGTGGTCAGGCCGCAGATGCGGGTCAGAAGAAACGCTGGTTTGCGGATGAGCTGTGGGTCCAGCTCCCATGTATAAATAAGGGACATCATTGAGGTGACAGCAGGTATCAGCCAGATAATCCTCCAAAGCTTTGGCGCCTGAATACTGAAAATCTGTTCCTGGGCCTGCAAAAAAAGTCTCAGCATAAAAGGCAGGGTGGCAAGAAAAATCACCATATGGGGGATTACTGCCTCCACGGAATACAGATTTGGATACTCAGGCGAAAAGCTTACCATGACAAAATGGGCGGCTCCACGGCAGATTGCCAGATAGTCTGCCACAAATATATACAAAAACAGAGTTTGGGAAAAGTCTGCCCTGCTGCAGAGCAGATAGGTAGCCAGACAGACGATTACTGAAGGCAGCCGATGAAGCTGAGGCGGGTATCCGGCCAGGGTGATTCCATAAACCAGAATCATCTGAATAAGCTGGGAAGTAAGGACCAGACCACATGTGGCTTTGTTGGAAAAACGCATATGCTCCAGCAAAGGATAATAGGCCAAAATCCGGTAGGGAAGGGTAGACATAAGCTCATACAGTGCAGCTTCCAGGGCTGGGGACATATCATATACCTCCTTGGGGCATCTTACCTTTTGTTTCGGGTGCGGGCAAAAATGTAGTCCGCATAAATTTTCTGCATTTCCTTGCGCCTGGGGCGGCTGATTGGAATGGTGATATTGTGTTTCAAAAGAAGATGCTCCTGTTCCATAAGCTGCACTTTTTCCAGGTTGACCACATACCCGCGGCAGCAGACTGGAAATTGAAGGCTTAAGATCGAGTGCTTCTCCTTTGCAAAAGCATGAATCTGATCCAAAAGACTGTTGAGAGTCATATAGGAACGGCACATTTCCTGGTTGTCCAGATAAATTTCCAGGAAATGTCCAATGGAGCGGACATATAAAATATCCTCCAGCAGAATCTGGCGGTTTACCCGGTTTTCTTTGATTCCAATAAAATGCCGGGAACCCTGGCTGCCGAGAATGCGTTCCATAACAGCGTTTACCTGATCCGGCTGAATGGGCTTGATCAGATAATCCAGCGCCTGGACCCGATATCCCTCTAAGGCATAGCTTTCTTCTGAGGTGGTAAATACAATTTTTGTATGGGAGAATTGCTGGCGAAGCTTATGGGCAACCTCCATACCAGAGATGTCCTCCATACAAATATCCAGAAACACTGCCTCGTATCGGTCCGGGGTGAAGTTTTCCAGAAATTGTTTTCCGTTTACAAAAGTAGAAACCGGACAGGAGATCTGCCAGGTATCTAAAAATTCAACAACCATTTGCTCCAGACGGTGGCAGTCATGCTTTACATCGTCTACAATTGCAAATTCCATAAGGGATATTCCTTTCGTTTTTCACTATAAATGTAATCGTTCAGACGGGGATATTTTCTTGTCTGTTGAAGATGGGCAAGAAGCTCTCCCTCTGTGAATAATAACATTATAACCGAAAGACAGGATGGTTTCTAATACGAAAAATGAATAGGATGGTGCAAAATTGGTAGTTGACAAAAGAAAGAAAGTCTGATATCTCATGTGTGTTATGGGAAAAACGGTCAAAAAAACCGAACGAATGTTTGCAAAAATTAAAATAGTGTGATAGAATGGTAGGACGAAAATACATTTGAAGCGGCAAGAAAGGTTGAGAACATGGCAAAGCAGTATATCAAGATACGTGGTGCCAATGAGCACAATTTGAAGAATATTACACTGGATATTCCGCGGGGGGAGCTGGTGGTATTGACAGGGTTAAGCGGATCCGGGAAGTCTTCTCTGGCATTTGATACGATTTATGCAGAAGGACAGAGGAGATATATGGAGTCCCTGTCTTCTTATGCCAGACAGTTTTTGGGACAGATGGAGAAGCCGGATGTGGAGAGCATTGAAGGACTGTCCCCTGCCATTTCCATTGACCAGAAGTCTACCAACCGGAATCCCCGTTCTACAGTAGGCACTGTGACGGAGATCTATGACTATATGCGTCTTCTGTATGCACGTATCGGGATTCCCCATTGTCCCAAATGCGGAAGGGAGATAAAGAAGCAGACCATTGACCAGATGGTGGATCAGATTCTGGAGCTGCCGGAGCGGACCCGGATTCAGCTTTTGGCTCCAGTGGTGCGGGGGCGCAAGGGAGAGCATGTGAAGCTTCTGGAGCAGGCAAGGCGGGGGGGATATGTGCGGGTCCGGGTGGACGGGAATATGTATGAGCTGTCAGAGGAGATCCGTCTGGAGAAGAACATTAAGCATAATATTGAGATTGTGGTGGACCGTCTGGTGGTGAAGGAAGGCATTGAGAAGCGACTGACGGATTCCATTGAGACGGTTATGAACCTTTCTGACGGACGGATGATTGTGGATGTGGTGGACAAAGAACCGATCAATTTCAGCATGAGCTTTTCCTGTCCGGACTGCGGAATCAGCATTGATGAGGTGGAGCCGAGAAGTTTTTCCTTTAACAATCCCTTCGGCGCCTGTCCGGACTGCTTTGGACTGGGATACAAGATGGAGTTTGATGAGGATCTGATGATTCCGGACAAGTCCTTAAGCATTTCCCAGGGAGCCATTGCAGTGATGGGATGGCAGTCCTGTACAGACCGGAACAGCTTTACCCACGCCATTTTAAAGGCATTGACAGAGGAATATAAGTTCAGTCTGGATACGCCCTTTGAGGAATACCCCAAAGAGATTCAGGATGTTCTGATTCACGGAACCAATGGCCGGGAGGTAAAGGTCCATTACCGGGGACAGAGGGGAGAAGGGGTTTATGACGTGGCCTTTGAAGGGCTGCTTCAGAATGTGGAGCGGCGTTATAAGGAGACCTTTTCGGAAGCGTCTAAGGCGGAATATGAGACTTATATGAGAATCACTCCTTGCAAGGCATGTAAAGGCCAGCGGTTAAAGCAAAGCTCTTTGGCTGTTACCATAGGAGATAAGAATATTTATGAAGCCACAGAGCTGTCCATCACTGCATACCGGGAGTTTCTGGAGAAGCTTTCCCTCACTCCCATGCAGGAGTCCATTGGCGCTTTGATTTTAAAGGAGATCAAGGCCCGGTTGGATTTCCTTTTGAATGTAGGGCTGGAATATCTGTCCCTTTCCAGGGCCACAGGCACCTTGTCCGGAGGGGAGGCGCAGAGAATCCGTCTGGCTACGCAGATTGGCTCTGGTCTGGTGGGAGTGGCTTATATTCTGGATGAACCGAGCATTGGCCTTCATCAGAGGGACAATGACAAGCTTCTTGCCACACTGATTCATCTGCGGGATCTGGGCAATTCGGTGCTGGTGGTAGAGCATGACGAAGACACCATGCGGGCTGCAGACTATATCGTGGATATTGGTCCGGGGGCAGGTGAGCATGGGGGAGAGGTGGTGGCAGCAGGCACAGTGGATGAGATTATTCGCTGTGAGAGGTCTGTTACCGGCGCTTATCTAAGCGGGAGAATCTCCATTCCTGTGCCAAAGGAGCGGCGCAGCCCTTCTGGTTATCTCACAGTCAGGGGCGCTGCTGAGAATAATCTTAAGAATATTGATGTGTCATTTCCTCTTGGAGTGATGACCTGTGTGACCGGTGTGTCCGGTTCCGGAAAAAGCTCTCTGGTCAATGAGATTCTTTATAAATCCCTGGCCAAAAAGCTGAACCGGGCCAGGACGATTCCAGGCCGGTTTAAGAAGCTGGAGGGTGTGGAGCAGCTGGACAAGGTGATTGCCATTGACCAGTCGCCCATTGGCAGGACTCCCCGTTCCAATCCAGCCACCTATACAGGAGTGTTTGATCTGATTCGGGATTTGTTTGCTTCCACGTCAGATGCCAAGGCAAAGGGATACAGCAAGGGGCGCTTCAGCTTTAATGTAAAGGGCGGACGGTGTGAGGCATGCAGCGGGGACGGGATTCTGAAGATTGAGATGCATTTTCTGCCGGATGTATATGTACCCTGTGAGGTCTGCGGCGGCAAGCGGTACAACCGGGAAACCCTGGAAGTGAAATATAAGGGGAAGAGTATTTATGATGTGCTGAATATGACCGTGGAGGAGGCTACGAAATTTTTTGAAAATATTCCGTCCATTTACCGGAAGATTGTCACCTTAAATGATGTGGGCCTTTCCTATATCCGGCTGGGACAGCCTTCTACAGAATTGTCCGGAGGAGAGGCACAGAGGATAAAGCTTGCCACAGAGTTAAGCCGGCGCAGCACTGGGAAGACGATTTATATTCTGGATGAGCCTACAACCGGGCTGCACTTTGCGGATGTTCATAAGCTGGTGGAAATCCTGCGGCGTCTGTCAGATGGAGGCAATACCGTGGTGGTGATTGAACACAATCTGGATGTGATTAAGGCAGCGGATTATCTCATTGACATTGGGCCGGAAGGCGGTGATCGGGGCGGCACCGTGATTGCAAAAGGCACGCCGGAGGAAGTGGCTGAAAATCCGGTGTCGTATACAGGAAAGTATGTGAAGAAGATTTTGGCGCGGCGATAATTTAATGTACTTTTGTTTCTTGTCGGAACTGTTATATTTTTGTTTCACGAAATGTAACAAAAATTCATCAGAAATATTGAAATGGGCAATTTTATGCGTTATAATGACGTCAGGTAATAAAAGTTGAAAGTGTCCATATGGTACACAAAAACGAACCCCCGAAGGTACGCTACTACCTTCGGGGGTTCTCCTTCTTTTGCGGAGAAGTCAACCGTTTGGGTCAGGCTACTGCTATTCCTTCCCATCTAACCACTTGCATATGTAGTATGCAACTACACTTGCCAATACAGAAAGGATAAAAGCTGAAAGCATATCCATATGGTACACCCCCTTCCTGTCGCCAGTATAGGGGCGGTAACAAAATTATTTGAACGAAAAATTTTTTTCGTGACTGTTCCTAACCAAAAAACAAATAAAAAGGGAATGTTTGTGAAAAATAAATATTGCAATCAA
>CATLIJ010000198.1 GCA_949948825.1 uncultured Clostridiaceae bacterium | reverse complement strand
CACAAGATCACAAAGCCAATTTTGATTTTAGGGCCAGTGGGGGGACGATGGTATGGACCTTTGATTCAGGAGTCCATCCGTCCGGTTATTTTTACCATGGATCAGGCCAGAGAATTGTCCAGACAAGCTGTGGATATGGGGAAAGAGGCGGTTTTTCATCTGGCTGTGGATACTGGCATGAGCCGGATTGGGGTGGAGGCAGATGGCAAGGGAGCAGCTTTGGCAGCTCAGATCTGCGGATTGCCGGGGATTCGGGCAGAGGGAGTATTTACCCATTTTGCCAGAGCGGATGAGGAGGATAAGACTTCAGCAAACATGCAGCTGGCCCGTTTTTTGAATTTTACAGAGATGCTGGAAAAAAGAGGAGTGAAAATTCCAGTCAGGCATTGTGCTAACAGCGCGGCGATTGTGGATTTGCCGGAGGCCGGACTTCATTGGGTGCGGGCCGGAATTTCTCTGTATGGGTTATATCCTTCGGATGAGGTGAAAAAGGAGCAGGCAGCTTTGCGGCCGGCAATGGAACTGAAAAGCTTTGTAACCTATGTGAAAGATGTGGAGCCGGGAAGGGAGATCAGCTATGGGGGAACATTTACCGTCAGACAGCCTATGAAGGTTGCCACGATCCCTGTGGGATATGGAGACGGTTATCCAAGAAATCTGTCCGGGCGGGGATGTGTGCTGATTCAGGGAAAGAGAGCGCCGATTTTGGGACGGGTCTGTATGGATCAGATGATGGTGGATGTGACTCAGATACCAGACGTGGCAGAGGGCCAGCTGGTTACGTTGATTGGAAAAGAGGGGGAGGAGGAGATCCGGGTGGAGGATCTGGCCCGGTGGGGCGGAGGATTTCACTATGAAATAATCTGCAATATTGGAAAAAGAGTGCCGCGGGTTTATGTAAAAGGCGGGGAGGCCATTGGATGCAAGGATTATATGGAAGACAGATATGAGGATTTTTTGTGACAGATGAATCCTTTTTGTCACAGATGAATCACTACACAGAAATTTCATTTCCGTCATAAATTAAAAGAAGAAGGGTATAGACCGGAAAAATCCGGGAAATACTGCAGGTGTGAGGAATGATGCTGGTATTGTATTGCAAAAACAGCGAGTGCTGAATGCGCCGGAATTTCCGCAACGCATTACCGGGAAAGCAAGAGATTAGGAATAAGATTGACGGAGTGTGAATTTAAGTGATTATTAAGCGAGGAGATATTTATTATGCAGATTTAAGGCCAGTGGTAGGGTCCGAGCAGGGAGGTGTCCGTCCAGTGCTGATTATACAGAATGATGTGGGGAACAAACACAGCCCTACAGTGATTTGTGCGGCCATTACATCCAAGATGAATAAGGCGAAGCTTCCTACCCATGTGGAGCTGGATACGCGCAGATGTGATATGATCAAGGATTCGGTGATTTTGCTGGAACAGCTTCGAACCATTGACAAGCAGCGGCTCAAAGAGAAAATCTGCCATATTGATGAGGAATTGCTGCAAAGAGTGAACCAGGCGCTGAGGGTAAGTCTTGAGCTGGTTACATAGGTCGAAACAAGTCTGATACTCGTAAGAGTTCAGACGGGGCATCTTCTGAACTCTTACTAATATTCATTGACGAAATAAAAGAAATCGGGTACAATGGTTGAGATGCAAAGACGGGAATATGTGGTCCCGGCAGCCTGGAGGACAAGGGACTGCCGGAACCGGCACAGGACAAAGGAGTTATTAGTAAAGTATGGACGATGGCTGTTGGCGATTGTGGATTTTGTTTGGAGCCCTTGTTTTTTTGTACGCAGCAGCAAGGCTGGGATTTCTGTATTGGAAATCCAGAAAAGACAAGGTGACAGAGGAAGATATCAGGACCATGGTGGATGAGGGGCATGAGCAGGGCGTCTTGGAAACCAGGGAAGCAAGGATGATCCGCAATATTTTTGAGCTGGATGAAAAAGAGGCAGGGGATGTGATGACTCACCGGAAGCACATTACGGCCCTGGCCGGTTCCATGACTCTTCGGGAGGCGGCGCACTTTATGCTGGAGGAGGGGAGCAATACCCGCTATCCGGTATATGGAGAGGATTTGGATGATATACTTGGCACCATACATATGCGGGATGTACTGGTTCATGCAAGGAATCCCAAAGAGGCGGATCTGGAGCTGCTCCGCGTTCCCGGAGTGCTGCGGGAGGCGCGTTTTATACCAGCCACAAGAAAGCTGGATTCTCTGTTCCGGGAAATGCAGTCTATGAAGATTCAGATGGAGTTTGTCATAGATGAGTATGGACAGACCGAAGGACTTGTGACAATGGAGGATATACTGGAAGCCATTGTGGGAAATATTCTGGACGAGTATGATGTGGAGGAGCGGTTTATTGTCCGCCAGGAGAACGGGGAGCTGGTGATGAGCGGAATGACTCCCCTTGCCCAGGTGCAGGAGGCGCTGGAGATTCATTTTCCAGAGGAGGATCTGAACAATTTTGACACCATCAACGGACTGCTGATTTCCAAGCTGGACCGGGTTCTTATGGAGGGAGAGCGGCCGAAGGTGGTGTGTGAAGGCGTGGAGTTTTCGGTAATGAAGGTGGAGCATAAGATGATCCAGACTGTCAGGGCCAGGAAGCTTGTGGATGTGCCGGAGGAAATGACCGGGGGAAAGACAGAGGAAGAACTGGGAAAAGGATAAAAAACAGGACAGAAAAAGAACGCCGTCATGGCGTTTCTTTTCTCTTGGATTGGAAAGAGGAAATGTATGGCAAATGTGATTCAGGATACAAAGGATATGCTGCGGGACCGGATTTTTCTGCAGAAAGCTCTTTTGATTGCATTTCCTGTGGCTTTGCAGGGAATGTTAAACACCATTGTAAACCTGGTGGATACTCTGATGATCGGGCAGCTGGGAGAAACCACCATTGCAGCGGTGGGGTTGGCAAATAAAGTGTTTTTTGTGTTTTCTCTGCTGGTGTTCGGGGTGGTCAGCGGTTCCGGAGTTCTGGCGGCTCAGTACTGGGGGAATCAGGATGTGAAAAATATCCGAAAGGTTACAGGGCTGGCTCTTCTGATTGCGCTTACTGGTTCGGTTGTGTTTGTCGTTCCCAGCGTGATCTGTCCGGAGCTTGTTATGGGTATTTTTACCAACAGTGAGGGGGCCATTCAGGTGGGGGCCGCTTATCTGGCTGTGGCGGCCCTTTCCTATCCGTTTACCGCAATCACCAATACTTATGTGGCCATGTTGCGGGCAGTGGGCCGGGTGAAGGCGCCGGTGCTGATCAGCCTTATGACCATTTTGATTAATATTGGACTGAATTATACTCTGATTTTCGGACATTTCGGCGCTCCCAGGATGGGGGCGGTGGGCGCGGCGATTGCCACCCTGACAGCCCGGATTGTGGAATCCGGGGCAATTCTGGCGGTAACGTATGGTTCCCGGTCTCCTGTGGCAGGAAGGCTTGGGGAGCTGTTTGGCTACAGCAAGGCATTTATCCGCCAGTTTGCAGCCACAGCCAGCCCGGTCATTGCCAATGAATTTATATGGGGGCTTGGCACAACCATGTATTCTCTTGCCTATGGGCGGATGGGAGACAATGCAGTGGCTGCCATTACCATCGCCACCACGATTCAGGACATTGTGGTGGTGCTGTTTCAGGGCTTAAGCGCTGCTACCGCGGTGATTTTGGGCAATGAGCTGGGGGCCGGGAAATTAAAGAAGGCGGAGAAGTATGCTAAAAATTTTTTCCTATTACAGTTTTTTGTGACTTTGGCTGCCATGGGAATCTGCTATGGAATCCGGCAGAATATCATTGATTTGTACAGCATCTCAGAGGAAGTGGCCAGAGCGGTAAATCTGTGTCTGATTGTGTTTATATTATATATGCCTTTTAAAATGTTTAATTATGTCAATGTGGTAGGGGTGCTTCGAAGCGGCGGAGATACCCGCATGTGCCTGATTCTGGACACCAGCGGCGTGTGGATGATCGGGGTTCCAATGGCATTTTTCGGAGGATTGTACCTGAAACAGACCATTTGGGTGGTGTATGCCATGGTGATGACAGAGGAAATCTACAAGGCGGTTTTTGGGTATATCCGGTACCGCCAGAAGAAATGGCTGCGGAATCTGGCAGTGGAGCTGAACGGGTGAAAGAAGAAAGGCAAAAACAATGACAAATCAGTTTTTGGAAATTCCGGATTCCTTCTGGAGCCTGTTTCGCTCCAGAAACCGGCAGATTTATATAGAAGCTTTATTGCAGGTGAATGAAGAATATCAGTACAGCAATTACTATCTGAGCCGGGAGATTTGTATCCGGGCTTTGGGGGATTATTTTGCCAAGAGAAAGGTGACTTTGGAGCAGGAAGAGACAGAGGATGATTTTGACCTTTTGGAGCCAGTGGCATCCCGGATTCTTAACTGGCTGCTGCGGACCGGATGGCTCCGGAAGGTGGAGGATTATTCTTCCATGACTGTGTTCATTGTGATTCCGGACTATGCGGCGGTTTTTGTGGATGCTTTTGTACGTCTGTCCGGGGAGGGGGAGGATGAGACCCAGGTGTACATTCAGAATGTGTATGCCATCCTGTTTGCCTTTAAGAGAGACCCCAGGTCCAACATTTCTCTGCTGAAGACAGCTCTTGTGAATACCCGAAGGTTAAACAAGACCCTGCAGGACATGCTTCACAATATGGATCGTTTTTTTGCAGGGCTTTTGGAACAGGAGGCATACGGAGATCTTTTAAAAGAACATTTAGATGGGTATGTGGAAGAGATTGTGCGGAAAAAGTACCATATTTTGAAAACCTCGGACAATTTCTATTTGTATAAGGCAGATATTAAACAATGGCTCAAGGAGATGGGAGAGGACCTGCCCTGGCTGGAACAGGTGTGCAGACGGAATAAAAGGCTTCGGGGAGTGGATATCCAGGTGGAAGATCTGGTGGAGCAGCTGGACTTGATTGGCCGGGGATTTGATGACATTGAACACAGGATTATGAACATGGACAGGGAGCACACCCGGTATATCCGGGCTACAGTTACACGGCTGAATTACCTTCTCAACCGGGAAGACAATATGAAGGGGCTGATTATTCAGCTGTTAAACCATCTGTCTGCTGTGGAGGGAAAGGAGGCGCGGGATCAGGAGACAGACCGGATTGGAAGCAAGATGAATCTGTCCTCCATGACCATTCTTTCCAGAAGCTCCCTCTATAAAAAACGGCGGCTCAAGCAGGATTTTACAGCAAGTGTGATGCCAGAGGAGGAGACAGGAGAACTTTCCGGGGAGGAGATTCTGCGGCTGAACCGGGTGAGGAACCGGTTCAGCCGCAAGGAGGTGGAGT
>CATLIJ010000197.1 GCA_949948825.1 uncultured Clostridiaceae bacterium | reverse complement strand
CGGTGACAATCACAGCACCGGCAGGCAACACTACAGGCTGGATTAAGGGAGTGACTTTTCAGCGGCTGTCTGATGCTCAGGGCGGATTTACCATGGAGGGAGATGCCTATGTATTTGAAGGAGAGCGGTACTATGAAAAGCTGACCGAAGACAAAAAGGGAGCTGACTTCCAGCCCAATACCCAAATCCAGATTCCCCTTGGAAAAGTAACTGGTTTTAAGCCTGGAAATTATCTGATTGAGGCAGTTCATGCAGGTAACGGACAGATTCTGAAGTTAGAGGCAGGAAGCATTTCCACAGAGCTGATTCTATCTCCAGGAGAGTTTAGCTGGAGCAGCAGCAAGACAGCAGAGACCATGGGAGTTCTGACTCTTACAGGGACAGAAACCCTGGTATTCCAGGCAGCGACAAAAGGACAATACAGCTGGATTGACAAAATTCGTCTGGTTCCCACAACGGAAAAGAGAATTCGTCTGGATGTGTCAGATCCGATTGTGAAGCTGGAGGAAGCAGTGGACGGATGGAACCCGGTTGTTGGAGATAACGGCAATTGTGCTAACATGGACCCAGGGAAGACACTGATTATGAACCTGGACAGCCGGTTTACAGAGGGGCAGTATGTGCTGCAGATCATGGCCTCTGGCAGTGTCCGGACCTATACAGTTTTGGTAAACGGAGAAGAGGCAGGAACCTATCAGGCAGCAGGCAGCGGAAATTTTGGCATGGACCAGCTGCTGGCAAATGGCTGGCAGGGACGGTATATGCTGAAGGCCGGAGATACTGTGACCATTGCAGCGCCGGAGGGAAGCTATGGATGGATTAAGGATATTGTGTGGAAGGAAGTTCCTCCGGTTTTCTACAAGAAGGATTCTGCCACAGGAATCGTGGTGGAAGCAGAGGAAGGGGTTCTTCCCAATGGAACTGTGCTTTCCGTAAAGGCTGTGGGCAAAGTGGCAGACAGTTATTTTTCCGGAGAGGGCATGCGGGCCGTAGGATATCAGATTGAACTGAAGGCAGAAGGACAGCTTTTGGATCTGACCACAGAACAGAGAGAAGGACGGGTTCAGGTGAAGATTCCTTATCCTGCAGGAGTGAATAAAGAAAACCAGTATGTGGATCTTTATTATGTGGACGGAGATACAGGAGAGAATCTGTTTGCCGCAGCAGATGAGAGCGGGCTGTCTGCTGCCATGCAGGGGTGCGGCATTTATGCGGTGTCCATGGAAAAGGGAATTTATCATTTTGAGGCAGAGGAATATTATAAGGCCTGGGCAGATGACGGGAAGGCAGCTAATTTTGAGGCAGGCAACGGAGATAAGCTCTCCATTCCTCTTCGGAAGGAGGATGGATTTGACCGGGGCGTGTACAATCTGCTGATTCGCTATTGCGGAGGCGGCGACGGGAAAAAGCTGCAGGTTCATGTCAATGATAAGGCCCTTGGGAGTCTGTCCGTACCCCATGCAGAGTGGGGAGATTACCGGATTGGCACGGCAGAAGGAATATTAGAGCTGTACGGCACCAATACCCTGGCTCTTGTGACGCCAGAGGGACAGTATCACTGGATTGACTATGTGCAGCTGATTGAGGCAAAGCCCTTTGCAGATGAGCAGGGGGACGGGGAGATTTCCGTAAAGGCAGAGGCTCCCATTGGCGCTCTTCCCAATGATGCAGAGCTGGTGATTGAACAGCCGGAGGCATCGGATCAAAAGGTGGAAACTGTGATCAGCCGGTTTAAGGCAGATCGGATTATTACAAGATATATCCGATTCTTTTTAGGGGAGGACCGGGATAATCCCATTACTCCGTCTTCACCAGTGACCATCCGCATCAGCCTGTTGGAGATCAATGCCCAAAGTATGGCAAGGAAAGCGGACCGGGCCTTCCACAGGAGATCCCTTCAGACAGAGCAGGAGCCCATGGCTATGAGCTCTTTGGGAGAAGAGGCAAAGGAAGCAGAATATGCTGTACAGGAGGATGCTGGCACAGAGAGTCCTGAGCCTGTGAAAAAGCGGTACACAGTGTATCATGTAAACGGGGAGGGGCAGGCCATCAAGTGCTCCAAAATTCCCAGCCGGGTTGAGAATGATGAGCTGGTATTTACCATTTCAAAAGAGACCGGAATGTTTGCCATTGTAGAGGGCGGCGTTTTTGTGCCGGAGGAGTATGACGAGGAGGCTATCTACACTCGTGCAGGCGCGGCAGTGGGAGCTTTGTCCAGAGTGATGAACAAAGAGAATGAGCCTGTGAAGACCCGCACAAACGGAAATCATTATATATATGAAGGCGAAGCCTATTATAAGGCTCAGTTTGACAGTCTGACTGCAGATTTACAGCCAGGAGCTCAGATGAATATTCCTCTTGGGGATAACCGGGAGTTTAAGTCAGGCATGTACCGGCTTACCATCCGCTCCAACGGAAACCGGCAGAAGTTTATCATTAAGGTCAATCACAGAGAAGTGGGAAATCTTCTTCGGGCAGAGACCAATTTTGGCATGGCATACATGACGGATGACACCATGGCGGAAACCTTGCGTTTGTCTGCGTCGGATATTCTGACGATTGAGGGAGAAAGCGGAAACCACTATGGCTGGGTAGATTACGTGGATCTGACCTGGGTTGCTCCCGCAGCCTCCGGGGAAGCAGGCAACAAAGTGGTGTATCAGGGAACGGATCTGTATGAAAAGAAGGCGGAAATCTACAATGCGGCGGATCTGCAGCCAGGAGACAGCCTTTCCTTCCGGGCAGGAGACCATGGAGATTTTGCAGAAGGATTTTACCAGATTGCAGTTGTGTCCAACGGAAACCGCACCCGGCTGTGGGTGAAGGTAAACGGGGAGATGGCAGGCAGCATTGTGAGAGTGACTGGCAGCGGATTTGAGAAGTCTGATTTTACCAACAATATTATGAACCATACCCTGTATTTGAGACCAGATGATATCATTACTTTAGAGGCTCCTGGAAATGCAGAGGAAGGCCCATGGGGATGGGTGGAGACTGTGCAGCTGCTTCCGGCTCCTGCGGCATCCGGACAGCCAAAGGCTGAGTACCGGTATGAGGGAGAAGACTTTTATCAGGCGTCTCTGTACAGTCCGGCAGCTGATTTGCAGCCGGGAACCTCCATTGTGGTTCCGGTGAGCAATGACCCGGATTTTGTGGAGGGAAACTATCGTTTCAGCGTGCTGTCCAATGGAACCAGAGAGCAGTTTGATGTTTTGGTAAACGGACAGCCAGTGGGAATTATCCGGAGAAAAGCTACGGATTACAGTGATATTGATTATAGTCAGGATTATCTGGACCTGGTATTGTCCTTAAAGCCAGGAGATGTTCTGACCCTGATTGGACAGGAGGGAGATTTCTTTGGATGGGTGAATTATATTCTGCTGGAGAGAGAAGAATCGTAAATCATATTGGACTGTGAATGTAACGAAAATTTTTATGAACAGGAAGGGAGAGCCGGAGGTGTTAGAATGAGTAGGAAAATAAGGGGAACCGGCAGAAGGGCAGCGGCAGTGCTGGCTGTCCTCTGCATGACAGGGGCAGCAGCATTGCCAGTGCAGGCGGCTGGTTTGGGAAATCATAAGGCAGGCGGGAATGCTGCTGCCTGTGAAAGATGGGAGGAGGTCAGCGTGGGAAGCAGCCTGACGGACATTTATACGGACCGGAGTATGTACTCGCCTGGAGAACGTGTGACCCTGACTGTAGAGTTAAATGCCGGGAGAGTGGTCCAGGGCTCTGTGCTGAGCATCCGGGGCCGCCAGTTGAATCAGGTTGTGTGGGAACAGGAGCGGCAGATGGGAGGGGGAACCCAGGCAGAGACATTTGTCATTGAACTTCCCGAAGAGGATTTTAAGGGATATGCAGTGGAGGCTTATCTGGAGAGTGGGGGGCAGGTTCAGGACTTTCGGATGACAGCCATTGATGTGTCTTCTGACTGGAACCGTTTTCCACGTTACGGATATATCACCAAGCTGGACCATCGGTCGGATGAGGAGATTGCGGCTACTCTGGAACGGCTGAAAAGGCATCATATTAACGGACTTTTTTACTATGATGTGTTTGACAGCCAGGATAAGCCGTTGGCAGGTACTGTGGCCAATCCGGAGGAGGAGTGGAGATCTCTGGCAAAGCAGACGGTGGATGCTTGGTCTCTCAAAAAGACCATTGCAGTGGGGCATTCTCTGAATATGCGCTCGTTCTTTTATAATCTGATTTTCGGCGCGTATGACAGATATGAGGAGCGGGGCATTCTTCCGGAATGGGGGCTTTACAAGGATGAAAGGCACCAGCAGCAGGATTCCCACGATTTGGGAGGGGACGGCTGGGAGACGCCGAAGCTGTGGATGTTCAATCCGGCGGACAAAGACTGGCAGAGCCATTTTAACCAGGTTCACAGGGATTTTCTGGATGTGTATGATTTTGACGGACTTCAGATGGACTCCCTGGGTTCCAGAGGCTCCAAACGGTTTGATTATCAGGGAAATGAGCTGGAGCTGGATCAGACGTATGTGCCGTTTTTAGACCGGCTGGAAAAGGAAGTTCAGACCCGTGTGATTTTTAATCCGGTGGGAGGCTACGGACTGCAGCAGGTGCTTAATTCGGGAGTCTATGACATCATCTATGTGGAGGTCTGGCCAGGAGACTGTAAGGATTATCTGTCTTTAAAAAAGGTGCTGGATCAGATTTACGCGGTGACAAAGGGAGAGCGGGGCAGTGTAATCGGCGCTTATATGGATTACAATGTAATGAAGGGAGAGCCTTTTAACCTGCCTGGGATTTTGTATACCAATGCCATGCTGGCAGCAGCAGGGGGAAGCCATCTGGAGCTGGGAGATACAGGAATGCTTTCCAATGAGTATTATCCGGGCAATTCCTTAAGAATTTCCAGGGAGCTGGAGAAGCGGGTGAGAAACTATTATTCTTTTATGGTTGCCTATGAAAATTTCTTAAGGGGAACCGGGCTTTCGGAGGTGGCGGCCAGAACACAGGTGGGAGGAGTGCAGACCTCATCTGACGGAGCCCTGGGCAATGTGTATTCTTTTACAAAGAAAAAGGGAAATCAGACGATTGTACAGCTTCTTAACTATGACGGCGCGTCTTCTTATGCCTGGGTGGATTCCAGGGGAGCTCAAAGCGCTCCTGTGGTGAAGCGGCAGGTGGAGATGACCCAAAGCTTAGATTTTGTTCCAAGCCATGTGTACTTTATGTCTCCGGATTATCAGGAGGGTATTATGGAGGAGGTGGAATTTACCTATAAAAACGGGGAAGTACGGTTTACGCTGCCTTATCTGGAGTACTGGGATATGGTGGTGATTGAGTAACAATAAATTAGTTATTG
>CATLIJ010000196.1 GCA_949948825.1 uncultured Clostridiaceae bacterium | reverse complement strand
TCCGCTGTGTAATATGCTCCACCCGCTTTGCCAGATAAGCATTCCTGGCACTGCTGCCCATAATGGTATTGCCATACTCAGCTGTCACCTCCTCCACACAGGAATGGACCAGGCCGTTCCGCTCCACATCCGAGATGGTCCGCCAGTCTCTTCCCTCCTCCCGCATTTTCCGGAAACACAGATCAATGGAGCTGTGGAACAGATTGCCCAAATCCGCTGCCGCCAGCTCAAACCTCCGCCGCTGCACCAGCTCCAGACCATACTGCAGAAAATGGGCATAGGCGCAGGCTGCATACTGCTCCAGCCGGGTCACGCTGCCGCTTAGAATATTGCCGTACAGGGCCCGGGCCACCGCATGGCCAAGCCCCTGGCTCTCATACCGGGTAAAAGCAGCCTCTGCCAGACGCCCTGCTTCCTCTCCATGGTCCCTGGAATGGAGAAACCACCGGAACAGTTGGAGAAATTTCAAAGTCTCCTCCTGCTGCTCCTCTGCTTCTGCCTTCTCCGGCAGGTCCCGGTACCGGCGAAGCCCTGCTGCCAGCTGCTGCCTTGCCTTTTCCACAGAATAAATCCTGTCCAGGCTGTTCTCCCCCTCCTCTGTCACCAGCTCAGGAAACATTTTCCGAAGCTCTCCAATCAGATAGGACGGCCTTCTGCTTTTGCCGTCGCTGCCTGTGAGAACATAAGAAATCAGAAGCTTTTTGGAGGGCTTAGTCATCATCAGATAAAGATAAAACCGCTGCCGGAAGCCGTCCTCCCTTGCCGTGGGAGCCAGCTCCAGCTTATGTCTGCCGAAAAACTCCCTCTCCTGGTCAGAAAGCAGGCTCCCCCCTTCCTTTTTCATAGGAATAATCCCATCATTTACTCCCACGAAAAACAACACCTTCACATGAGCCAGACGGGTTCGGGTAATATCTCCTACCACCACCCGGTCCACAGTGGCTGGAATCACCCCCACAGATATCTCCCCAAATCCAGCGTCTAAAATCTCCATAAACTCCTTCCGGCTCACTGTCTCCTCTCCCAAAAGCTCAGAGAGCCGCCCCAAAAGCTCTGCCACCCGGTCATAAACCTGGGCATACTCCTTTGCCAGCCGGTACTCCCCTGCGGCAGAAAAATAGTCCTGATAAGCTTCCAGCTTTTCCTTTACGCAGCAGGCTGTCAAAAGCTCCATCACTGCCTGCACCCGCCCTGCCACGGTGATGGGCTTTTGTGCAAAAGCCTCCCGAAGACCCAAAAGGGGAGCCATAACCTTTTCCTTAAAAGCATTCAGCTCCGCAAGATTCAGCCCTGCCGCCTCCCGGTAAGTGTACTCCCAGGGCTCCTCCCACCTCTTATGTCCCCGGATGCCCAAAGCTATGACATAGTTTTCCATCCGGTCTGTCATCTCCCGGTCTGCACTCACCAGGCCGCTCCGCAGATAGCGGAACACGCTTTCATAGGAAAAATCCCTGTGTACCCCTTCCAAAGCCCCCCGAATCAGCTCTACCACAGGATTGTCCAGAATATTTTTCTTATCATCCATAAAAAACGGAATCCCATTCTGCTCAAACTGGTGGGCAATCTCCCTGCCATAGGAAGCCAGATCCCCGGTCACTACTGCCAGATCCCGGTAGCGAAGCCCCTCCTCCTGAACCATAGCCTGAATCCGGTCTGTCACATGAGCAATCTCCTCATAAGGATTTGTCCCGCAAAAAAGCTCCAGGCCGCCCTTTAACTCCCCTTCATAATGTCCGCGCCGGTAACGGAACAGATTTCTCTCCAGCCATCCAAGCTCCGGACTTTCCTGAAAACGCAAAGCCCCTGTGCCTCCTGCCTTTTCCCGGAAAATCTCCTGGCTTCCCTTCTGCCTGACAGCAAGCTTCCTTTTATATTCCCGCTCCGCCCAAAGATCCTTCTCCTTTTCCACCTGGTTTTTCTCTGCCAGTTCAGTCAGCCGCCGCACCATCTGACTGCTCATAAAAAACAGATTCTGCATCCCCACACCCTGGTAAACCGGAGCCGCCTCATCTGCAGTGACAGTCACAGTCACCTTCTTTGCATATACAAGGCAAAGCTCCAAAAGCCGGTACTGAACCGGAGTAAACCCTGTAAAACCATCCAATGCCACAATGCTGTTTTTCACAAGCTCTGACTGGGGCAGCACCCGGCACAGCACATCCAAAACCTCCTCCGTGGTAATGTAATGGCCTGCAATATATTCCTGAAAGCCTTCATATATCACTGCAAAATCCTTGAGCTTCTGGCGGAAAAGGGGCGTCCCTGCAAGCTCTGACATCTCCCGGAGAATCTGAGGAGAAATGCCATACTGATAAAACTCTGACAGCATGGACTTTAGCTGATTCACAAATCCAGCCTGATTCAAATGCCCCTGAAACAGGATTAGCTCCTTACGCTTATTGGCTGCCACCTTCCGGAGCACCATGGATTTCCCCATATCATCCAGAACCTTTAAATTCTTCACTGCCAGCTCCTCAAACACCCGGTACGCCAGCCTCTGAAAGCTGACCACATCAATATTCATGGTTCCATGCCTGGGATGACGGACCACCAGATCCTTCTGAGTCTGCATGGTAAACTGCTCAGGCACTAAAATAAAATAAAGCTGGTCCGGGTTTTCCAGGGAATCCTGTATCACCTGATCCTGTACATAACAACTCTTCCCTGCCCCGCAGCCGCCGAAAATCAACTGTAACGCCATATTTTTCCCTGTCTCCTTCTCTGAACAATAACTCTCATGTCCTTCCTAACATGATAGCATAAATCCTTCCTCTTGAGAATAGATTATATCAAACATACCCCGGAGGGCTAACCCATGAGTTCACGAACCAAAATTGTTGTCCTGCGAATGAAAGAGATTATATACACCGCCATTTTTATCGGCCTGGGCATTTTGCTGGTCATGCTGCTTTTTATCATGTTCCGGCCCAGGAAGGATGCCGCTGTCTCAGCTGAACCCCTTCCCTACATACCTGGCGTGTATTCTGCCTCTTTAAAACTGGGCTCCCAGGAGGTCAATGTGGAAGTAGCTGTGGATTCTGACCGGATCAACGCAATCTCCATTGTATCCTTAAGCGATTCCGTGGCCACCATGTATCCCCTGGTCCAGCCGTCACTTGAAAACCTGACCCGGCAGATCTGTGAGACCCAGTCCACAAAGAATCTGACCTACCCGGAGGAAACCCGCTACACCTCCCAGGCGCTGCTTCAGGCCATCGAAACAGCCCTAAGCAAGGCCGCCGCCCGCTGAACCTTTCTCATCCACTGCGCTGATGCCGCTTCTTTGCTGCACCTGCGCAGTAATATCAAGACATTCTGCTCATTCCGCATTTTTACCAAAACCTCTTGACCCAGCCCCCTTCTATACAGTATAATACTATTAAATTGCACAAAATCACATTAATCAGGAGGTACTTTACAATGAGTGTTTATCAATTAGGCAATCTGAGAGTCGTCGATTTGACCAAAGTCCTGGACCCCAAGACTGAATCCCGCCGTTGCGGCCTGACCCGTTTCAATACCGGCGGCCCCATCCCGGATTTCCACACCATCATGGATCTGACCAGCCATCTGGGGACCCACTGTGAATGCCCCTATCATCACGATGACAACTGGCCAAGCGTGGCAGACCTGCCTCTGACCACCTTCCTGGGAAGAGCCATTTATGTGGATTTTAAGGATACAGTGGCTCCGCGCACCCACATCACAGCAGCTGATCTTGACCGCGCCACAGCCGGCAAGCTTCAGGAAGGCGACATTGTGATCATTGATTCTTCCTACAAGATTCCGCCCTTCACTCCCAAGACCAACACTGAGGAGGACAAGCGTCTGCTTGTGGGAGAAGAAAGCGCCACCTGGTTTAAGGATCACAAGGTCAAATGCGTAGGCTTTGGAGACGGTGTTTCCATTGAAAGCTCCAATGAAGATGTAAAGCCCTTCCATGACATTCTGATGGCAGAGAACATCGTATTCCTGGAAGTGCTGCAGAACTTGGAAGAGCTGAATACAGACGTATTCTTTATGTCCTACAGCCCCCTTCCCATCAAGGGACTGGACTCCTGCCCCATTCGCGCCTATGCCATTGAAGGACTGGCCGAGTTCTCTTAACACACTGGAAAGGAAGACACAGAATGAGAATCGCAGTGATCGGCGCCGGAGCCATGGGCTCCATTTACGGCGGACATTTATCTTTACACAATGAAGTGTATCTGATTGACACTAATCAGGCAGTTGTAGACCATATTAACCAGAATGGGCTGACCATTCAGGAAGACGGCAGGGATGTGGTGTACCATCCCACAGCAGTCACCTCCACCTCCGGCGTGGAACCAGTGGATCTGGTCATCCTGTTTGTCAAATCCCTGTTCTCCAAAGCTGCTTTACAAGGCAACAAGGGCATCATTGGTCCTGATACATATTTAATGACCTTGCAGAACGGCTCTGGCCATGAAGACATTCTGGGTGAATTTGCTCCGGAAAACCGCATTGTAATCGGCACCACAGAGGACAATGGGGCAGTACTCGGACTGGGTCATGTCCGCAGAGGCGGAAGCGGCAGGACCAACATCGGCATGCTGACAGACGATACGGACCAGTTCCTTCCAAAGCTGAAGGAATGTCTGGATTCCTGCGGTTTCCAGGGCCATATCCACGCAAATATCCGCCAGCTGATCTGGAACAAGCTGTTTACCAATGTTTCCTTAAGCGCAGTTACCGGCGTCCTTCAGGTTCCCATGGGCTTTATTGCCGGCAATGAACACGCCTGGGCCATCACCCGGCAGCTGATTCACGAGGCAGTTGAAGTGGCCCACGGTTTGGGCCTGGAAGCAGATGAGGAGGACATTACCGAAAAGGTACGCCAGACCTCTCTTGGCTCTCCGGAGGGCATCACCTCCATCTGTGCGGATCTGAGAGACGGACGGAAGACAGAGGTCAATACCATCAGCGGCTCTGTAGTCCGCGCCTCTGAAAAATGCGGCGTTCCCGCCCCCACACACCGGATGATTGTGGAGCTGGTTCATGCTATGGAAGAGCGGAAATCCTGATACCCCATGAATAACCGTTCAGACGGCAGGCAAGAAGATGCCCGTCTGAACGGCTACCGCGAATTACAAAGACAAAAAAGAAGCTGCTGCAGTTTTATCTGCAGCAGCTTCTTTTTTGTTCCCTTCATTTGTTACTGTTCACGGGGGGCATCTTTTTTCCTTTTGCTGTGTCTTTCCAATCCTTTTACACAGCCACCTTCACCACAACCTTTTTCACAGCCTCCGGACCGTCTGCCTGACATCTGGGCTTGTGGGCGTCCTCAGGAGCTACCACAATCAGATCTCCCTCCTGCAAAAGCACAGTTCCGCTCAGGGCCGGCTCCT
>CATLIJ010000195.1 GCA_949948825.1 uncultured Clostridiaceae bacterium | reverse complement strand
CTGGCCGTCTGATGCATATGGAGAATTTAATTGGGTGTGCCATAACTCTGGAATATGGAGAGGACGGCCTGCTAAACCGGGTCACAGACCGAAGAGGCAATTTCTACCAGTTTTCCTATGACAACACCCATCATCAGGTGAGGGTGGCAGATTCCACAGGGCGGGAGACTGCCAAGGTCTGGAATCAGAACCAGCTGTCTATGGTTATCGATCCTTTGGGAAGGAAGACGTCCTATCATTATGAGGAGCATGGGTGGCTGACAGAAATTATTAACGGCAGGGACATATCCTGTCTGGTCAACACCTTTGACAGCCAGGGGAGAACCGTTTGCCAGGAGTTTGCAGACGGCGGGCGCATGGAATACCGCTACCAGGAGGAAGACCGGCAGGTGGTGGTCACAGAGCAGAATGGAAATGAAGTGACTTATGAGCATGACGAGTATCTCCGGAACACCCGTGTTATTTACTCGGACGGAGAGGAAGTCAATACATATGATGAGAACAATAACCGCATTTCTGCCACGGACAAGCGGGGAAATACCAGCTATTATTCCTATGATGCCAGAGGAAATATGTTAAGCTTCCGCAATGCCCTGGAAGATGAGATGACCTTTTCCTACAATGAGAAAAATCAGATTTGTCAGGTGCAGTTAAATGGAGTTCTTTTACAGAGGGCAGATTATAATGAACAAAATCTGCAGGTTCAGACAGAAAATGCCATAGGCGGGATTGACCGGTATGAGTATGATGAATATGGCCAGCCGGTTGTATGGGAGCGGGCAGACAAAAGCCGGATTTCCATGACCTATGATCCAAAGGGCAATCTGGCCTCCATAACCAATGCGGCAGGAGGTGTGACCCGCTATGAGTACAATGAACAAAATCAGGTTATTAAAACCATAGATCCTTTGGGAAATGAGACCATCTATGATTACAATGACGGAGATGAGCTGATTCTGGTGCAGGATGCTGCCGGAAACCGTCAGACTTACGAGTATGACGCCTGCGGCAATGTGGTCCGGATGACCGATGCAAATGGCGGGGTCACAGTCACAGAATACAATAAGATGAATAAGCTTGTGAGAGTCACAGAGCCGGACGGAAGCCAGACCTCCTATGAATATGACACCATGTGGAATGTGACAGCAGTCACAAAGCCAGATGGAGGGAAAACCTGTTATGGCTACAATAAACTTCAGCGTCTGACCACTGTGACGGACCCGGCAGGCGGAGTGAACCGTATGGAGTATGATGCCTGCGGCAACCTGATTCGGAGGGAAGACCCGGACGGCGGCATTCATCAGCTGGGATATGACGCATTAAACCGCCCGAATTATGTGTGCGATCCTGTGGGCATGGAGGTGCGGGCTGAATATGATGCTTTGGGAAATGTGACAGCTGTGATTTATCCGGATGAGAGTACAGAGCATTATGAATATGACTGGATGAGTCATATGATCATGTCCCAGGACCGGTCCGGGTATCAGAAATTTTATGAGTATGACAGTTTGGGAAATTTAAAAACCGTGTCTGATGGCATGGGTATTCTGGAAGAGTATTCTTATTATCCGGGAGGACTTTTGGAATCTGAGCATTATGCAGATGGAAGCAGCCGGACCTTTTTCTATGACAGCAATGAAAATGTGGTGCGAATTGTCAACCAGGACGGGAACCAGTGGCAGTTTACCTATGACTGTCTGGGCCGGGTGGTATGTGCCTGCCAGGAGAATGGACTCACTGAGTCCTATGAATATGACGGACTGGGCAATATTACGGCAGTTATTGACGGAAACGGAGTGAAGACCAGTTATCAATACAGGGGACAGGAAATTACCGCTGTGAGAGACGGTCTTGGAAACGAGACGTATTTTTCCTATGATCCCTGCCGTCGGCTGACGCGGGTGCTCCAGCCGGAAAAGGGGCATTTGGATGGTGGCGAGATCAATGCCTTTAACCGGGAGCAAAAGGATATTCGTATCACGGATTACCGGTATGATGCAAACGGCAATCTGGTGGAGGTGACAGACCCAGAGGGAAATCAGACTTTTTATACATACAATGGAAACAACCGGATTCTTTCCAAGACGGATCCAGACGGTAATGTGACCAGCTGCCAGTATGATGCAGACGGCACGGTAAAGTCTTACCAGTTTGCGGACGGCAAGTCTGTGAAAATGTCTTACAATCCGCTCAAGCAGCTGATCCAGATGGAGGACTGGCTGGGTATTACCAAAATAAAGCCAGATCAAATGGGGCGTCCGGAGACTGTTACGGATTCGGAAAACAAGACCATTTCCTACGAATGGGGGGAGCGGGGAGAAAGAAGATCCATGGTTTACCCGGATGGCCTGGAGATTTCTTATGAATATGATGAAGCTATGCGTCTTTCCAAATGCGCCATAGGGGAAGATACAGTTTCTTATAGTTATTATCCCAATGGGAAGCTAAAAGAAAAGAAGCTGCCAGAGGAAGGAAGCATTTTTTATCAGTATAATCCAGCTGGGATGATTTCCCAGATTCTCCACAAGAAGGGCGGAGAGCTGGTGGACTGCCTGACCTATGAGTATGACAAAAATAACCGAAAGACTCAGATTATCCGGAAACGGTCCGGCATGGAGGACAATGGCATTTACCAGTATCATTATAACGGAGTGGGGAGTCTGACCTCTGTGTGGAAGGATGGCAGAGAGGAGGAGGCTTACCGCTATGATGCTTTTGGAAACCGGACTTTTTCAAAGGCAGGGGAAAGGGAAGCATCCTATGCCTACAATCGTCTGAATCAGCTGATATCCATGAAGGATAAGGATGGGGAGCATGCTTTTTCCTATGATCTTCGGGGCAATCTGGTGCTGGAGCAGGTCAATGGAGCTGTGGCCCGAAGCCTGCAATTTAATGCTCAGGGACTTTTGGAAAGTGTGAGGCGGGCAGGGAAAACCGCGTCCTATCAGTATAATGGCTTTGGAGACCAGGTGAGAAGATCCGTTTCAGAGGAAGGGGCCGCTTTCAGGGAAACCCGTTATCGGTATGACATTACCAAACCAGCAAACAACCTTCTTTCTGTGGAAGAAAATGTAGATATCCAGAATATGGTGTGGGACGGGGGAATTTTGGCCAGTGTTGGCTGTGATGATACTCATTATTTTGTCAATGATGAGCGGATGTCTCCTCTGCGTATTTTAAAGGGAGGCGCAGTCACAGCGTCTGGAAGTTTTGACAGCTTTGGAAACATTCTGGAAGAAAAAGGTCCTGGAAGCCCATATTTTGGATATGCAGGCTGCCGTCCTGATCCGGTCAGCGGATTTGCCCATGTAGGCGCCCGTGAGTATGACATGAAATCAGGGAGATTTATCAGCAAAGACCTTATTCCAGGTATGATAGTGCTTCCTCTTACCATGAATGCCTACTCCTATGCCATGGGCGATCCCATCAACCGGTATGATCCGACTGGTATGGTGGTGGCATGGCTGGCTGGGGGAATCGTGGGGACTGTTGCCAATCTTGCCACAAAGTTCGCTGGTGATGTGGTTCAGTCTGTAGTTTCAGGAAGGGTCCAGATGAGTTCCTGGCAGAGCTATGTGGGGACCGCGACAGGCGGTTTTACTTATGGAAGCACTTTTGTGATATCTGGCGGAAATAAAGTGATTGCAGGTGCCGCTTCCGGAGCGGTAGAGACATTCACTTCGGAAGGACTTAGTATGCTGACCGGAGCGGAAGGGTACCGAAGAGAAGATGGGTATACCTGGAAAAATCTTGCAGCCAATACCGTAAAAGGCGGTGCAACTGGAGCTGGCTCCGGTTATCTGTTTGGTAAGGCTGGAGACTGGATTAAAATTCCAGGCATCAACAAAGGCCGGGGCAGCTTCCAGGCAGTGTGGAAGCAGGTGATGACAAAGGCTGCAAAAGGTCAGATCGTCAACATTTCCTGGAAGACCATCGGAAAAGGCATTATCGCCTATGGAGGTCTTCATCTGGTGGATCAGATTGCACAGAAGGGGTGGAAGAAGATAAAAGAACTGGCCATAGGGAGGGCGAGCGAGCTGGCTTTAAAAGACTTGGCCATAGGGCGGGCAGGCGAACAGGCTTTTAGCTGGCTGATGAAAGCCCTTGGTGGAAACCGGGGAGATGCCTTTTGTATGGCAGAGGGATAGAAAGGTGAGAGATGCTGTGACTGGCACAACATTGTACCAGGATCATACAAAATGCATCAGCCTTGGTAATATTGTTCCAGCAGGGGTGTGCTGCGGGGATAGCAGCCATCACACTCCTTGACTGTGACCCATTCTGTAATAGAGAAGAAGGGTGTCTGGTCAGGGAGTGGGGCTTGCTTTAAATCTTCCACAGAAAGAAATTCGGCTTTATCCAGATAATATTTTACATTGGTTCTGGTTTCGCCGTCATCGCCCCAAACTCCGGTCTGGTGCCGCTTTCCTTTATATATGAAGTCAATATCACAGCAAATTCCCATATCTAAATCCTGTTGGATGATCTCAAAAAGCACAGAGACCGGACAGGCTACAGGATCGTTCTTCTTATTATGGAAAAACATAAAACGCCTCCTTTCAGGCAAGCAACGAATTATTTTTACTATATCAGAAAACAGGAAAGTTATCAATCATTAAAGAAAGAACAGGAAATAAAATTATGTGGATTCGGGCAGAAATCAAAAAAAGAGCCTGGAACGGGCTGAGAAATTATTATTGGTATGCAGTGTTGTGCGGAATACTCCTGGGGCTTTTGGGAAGCTTAAGCATAATTCCCTGGCTGATCGGCGCCGGACTTTTAACGGTGTGTGTCTGTCTTTCCCCTATAATGCCGTTTTTAGGATACATTGTAGACGGAATTTATGCAGATATCCTGGGAGTCGGAGAAATTAACTACTATTTGCGGAGTATCAAAGACAGAAGCTCTGCGCCGATGTCAACAATTTTTTCAGGTTTCAAATCTGGATATTACGGAAACTCTGCAAAAATCCTGATTTTCCGTAATATCTTTCAGTTTTTATGGTCTCTTTTGTTTGTGTTTCCAGGGATTGTAAAATCGTATGAATACCGAATGATTCCTTATCTGGTTGCAGATTTTCCAGAAAAGGGCCAGGATGAAGTTTTTTCCATGAGCAAGCAGATGATGACTGGAAATAAGTGGAAGGTATTTGTATTTGACCTTTCTTTTATTGGATGGTACATTCTTTCAGCGGTTACACTGGGACTTGGCCTTATTTTTCTGCTGCCCTATTACAACGCCGCCTGTACGGAATTATATCTGGCCTTTCGGGAGGAATATATGGGGATTCCCAGAGAAGGCGGCCAGAATGGCATCTATCCGGGGATTCCGGCAGGAAATCATGTAGTCTATCAGCCGCAGAATCAGAAATTGCTCCCCGGATATGGTCAAATGAACAGGGATGATGACGATTCTCCCAC
>CATLIJ010000194.1 GCA_949948825.1 uncultured Clostridiaceae bacterium | reverse complement strand
CTATCCGGGAATTGAAACGGCAGATTTCAACTTTCCTCTATGAACGGTTGCTTTTAACAGAGGGAAGAACAAATCAGGAAACCGTTTTTTCCCTTGCCGGGAAAGGAATTGAAATGGCACAGCCTGTTGATATGATTAATCATCACGATAGTTAAATTTAAAGTCAACCAGATAGGATTGGCGTCCATTTTCTCCATACCCGTTATCGCCATAAACACAGACATGCAGCTTAGAGCCATTGCTTACCTTCCACACCTGATCCCATAGGGTTTTGGATGCTTCTTCTTTGACTGCTGTCAGTGTCTCTTTGTAGGTAAATGACTTTTCTTCTAAATTTCTTGTATGGTAAGCATCTTTAAATTCCTGCGATGTGGTATCTGGAGCAGAGCCATTCTCACAGACAATCCGTGAGCCATCGGAAAGAATCCATGTCTCTTTTTCATCCGTAGCATAGCCTGCCCGTACTGCCTTTCTGGTGACTTCCCAGGAAATAGAGTTAAAAGAGGAATCCCTGCCGTTTACTTTTTCCGTAAATAATTCAACGAAACTTAAATCCTTATCCGCATCCGTAAAAAGGCTTGTAATTCCCTGCCAGAAGGATTTCTTTGATTTCACAGCCACGCTGTTTGTATAATCGGATAGGTCATCTGTCCTCCAGGAAGCGATTGGGCTGCCTTCTTGATCTGCCAGGGTAAGCTCTGCCCGGTATGCGTTTGGAAGCTTCTGTTTTCCCATGTCATCACGGTAGTATTTTTCAATCTCTACTTTTGTATGATCATCCCCCATGGAAAAAAGCTGCACTCCGCTGGTCTCATAAATGGTCAGCTCCTGTTCTTCCATCGTAACATATCCGGCTGGTGTAAGCGTTTCACAGATCTTGTAATTGCCAGCCGGTATTCCCTCTAAAAATAACGGGGAGTCTGTCTGAAATTCAATATAGTAAAAGCCGTTTTCTGTCTTTTTCTGAATCCGGGTATTTCCGGTAACTTTCACCCAATCACTGAATGCTTTTTTCGTAACCTCATCTTTTGCTTTTAAGGCTAATACAGCGCCTGGTACATGGGTAAAGGACCATCCTCCCTTTGGCTCCTGCACGGTGACATTCATTCCGTCAGCATTGACCTGAAGCTCACCATCCACGTAAAGATTCTTTGTATAGGAATCAGCAGCATCCTTTTTTACAAATTCCACCTTGATGGTGGAATCCACCATATGGGAATACTGGATTTTTGTATCTTCATTTACGGTCACTCCAACAGGAAGCCCCTTTACATATCCTGCTGGGCTATGAATCTCCTCCATCATATAAACTCCCTCATGGACGCGCTTTAACAGGTCAATCTGGCCGCCTGCATTGGTGGAAGAGTATACATCATTTCCCGTCTGCCCTGTGCCACTGATGGTATTTTCTCCATTGGCAGTATGTTCCACCGTATCGATTTTTCTAGTATCAAAGGGATCATTGGGCGTATTTTCACCTGTCACCCATACATTTTCCATTAAGTACCCATCTCCAAGACGCCGATATAAAAGGTTATCCGTAGAATGGATGTCACCAGATCCGTTGTAAAACTCTTCCCCATTGGCATCAAAGGTAATAGTCATGATTTTTGTGGTTCCGGATGCCGGATGATCTGAATACCATTGCTACCTCTCGGTCCCATCCATTCCAGAACTGGTCTGATTTCTCCAATATGCCTTAACAATGCAGTTGTCAGTCAATTGGTCCGGTTCCATCAGCCATCCGGCAAAAACATAGCCCGGACGTACTAGAACAGGAACGGTCATGGCTCCTTTTACAACAAAATTCCCATCCGCATCAACCGTTATCCTGACAGGCTGCTTCTCTGTATACTGATAATGGGTATTCTGGTTAAAGGGATTATCCTCATCCCCATTATACAAAGTGTTATGATCCTGAACCACATAAGCATTTTCATTTTCTTCATCCAGAGAATCTTTGTAGATGTAGCCAGTATACCCGTCCCCGTCATAATCCCAGGTGTCCTCTCCCTTTTCATAGGTCTGGCCTGACCTTTGGTAACAGACTGGATGGCCGTATGAATCTAACACGGGATTCATGTTTTTAGAAGGAAGAACCCGTATAGGTTCCCGTGGTATATTCCTGTGAGGTATCTGCATGAATGGTTGCAATACGGGTGGTCAGAATCTTTTGGAAGGTCCGAACACCAGCTCCGTCATAAAACACATTGACTGGCTGGTTTGTTCCTGCCTCAAAAGCATAAATGGAAAAATCCAGCTCATCCTTTTGTGTAATGTCTACAATATTTTCATCCCGGTTGAACCCATAGAGCCTTCCTTTCTTATCATAGCGTTCCGCTCCAAAAATATCATCCACCATAGAATTATTTTCCAAATGGCGGTTGGTGTACACATCATTGGATGTAATGCGCAGATCATCCAGTCTATAAAACAAGATTGGCGTGTCTTCCCTTTGAATCGTCTTTACAATCCAGGTTCCATCCCCTGTATCATTTATGGCATCCTGGTAATGATAATTATCATCTATAATATTTCCATAGCCATCGATCTCAATCTTGGTTCCATCTTCTTTTTGGAGTACATATTCGGTCTTTGTGCCAGCATACCCCTTATTCACATATACGTTTGTCACATGATTGGTTCCAGAATCACGTACTACCGTCACGCCGGCAAAACGCTCATCCTCACCATAATAGGAATCATCACGGGTGATGGATGGGTCACGAAAAATTTCTACTGCCTCATACAATGCCATAGTAGCGCCAGCCACATAGCGATTGGTGTCATCTGCTGTCTCCAGGGTTCTGGTAATATAAGCAAACCCATCAAAAATTCCATCTTCGTTGTACACAATCTGAATCTCCTCCTCCAGATCCTGTGCCTGACGGTTCAGAAAATATTCCAGAGTCCCTCTTTTCCATCCATATCCCAAATATGTTCCGGAAGAAGAATACGCAAGCTCTACATAATCGGCTCCATAATCTCCCACAATATCAGCCTCCGTCCCGTCAATTCGTCCGGAAACCAGATAGGTAATCGTATTTTCCTGGGGCGCTTCTGTATTCTTAGGCCCAATCCCTTCATGCTCCCCTTGTAAGGTTTTTAGTTTTGATACCTGCAGCCTTAATGGCGTGTCATTGATATACGTGCTGTCTGTACCTTGAGGCTTACTGCCGTTTGGCATGGTTCCCCCTGGGGTTTCAGGGGAATCACCGCCAATGGCATAAGCCATTGTGCAGGAAGATAAACTGCCTGCCAGCATTGCAAAAGACAAGAATGCGCCGATTGCCTGTTTTGCTTTTGTTTTGAAAAACATTGCTGCTCCTCCTATTCTTTGCCATTATTTTTTTGGTTCCATTTCAGGTCCAAGTAGCAGCCCCTTAAGGAATGCCTGTGATCTCCTTGTCAAGCATGGATGAGCTTGCTGGATTTTCTGTTTTAATTATGTGTGGAATCCTTTGTAGAATTGTGAAATTCCGATTTCCGCGGTTAAAACGGTTACGTGAGATGGATTCTTTACAAGATTTAACCCTGGACTTCTGCCGCCGATTCGACGGCGGGACTTTTAAAACAAAAAAACAGAGTCCTACGATTGGACTCTGTTGGTATTTTACTTATTCAGCTTTATTTATTCCCTGGTTTTACATTAGCAAATATCTGCGGATAAGGGTTTTCATGTTTTTTTGGCGGAAATCCAAAAAAATTCATCTCATTTATCATCTTTTATTCTCTTTATTTCCTCAAATCTTTGGTCTGCTACCAATCTTTGAATTAGCATAAACATCCTTCTTGCCTCTTTTTTCTATCCCGCATTTCCAATGTCATAGTCTCCGCTCCCATCTATATCCCATTTTTTTGGTGAATCATCCACATTAAAAATTTTCAGGCAGAACACCCGTAAATGCCCTGCCTGCTGTCATTTTGTGATTAGACAATATGATACTCCTCATAAAGTCTCTGACGGAATCCTTCATCCTGTGATACTCTAATAATGTCTGATAAGCGACCATCTTCATTTAGCAGCATTATCAGTTGGGCCATCTTTTTTTCTCCACGTTTTTCTCCACGTTTTTCTCCGATTCTCTGGTTCTCCTCATCCCGCATCAACAACGTCATATACTCATGCCTCCATTCCCTGTTTTTCTTGGCTTCCTGCACCGCTTCTTCCAGCTTCTCAACATAGGAATCCTCCGGCTTCTGCCCTGCTACATAGTCCAAAAATGCCTTTAACTCCCTGCTGACATCATCCATTGTACCATCTGCGTTCAGAAATATCTTTACGGCTTCGTCCCCCATAGAAATACGGTTGTCTTCTTTACAGATATTTTCAAAGGTATAGATATGCCGCCCTTTCCCGTATAAGTCAAAGGGACAGATAAATATGATATAGCTTTTGTTCAGCTTTTTGTAATGCTGGCCTGCATCCACAAGCTGCAGGTCTATCATTCCCTGATAATATCTGCTTCTCTTTGGCAGTTCCTTTGTATCGCTGACCTGCATTTCTATGTCGTAAACCGTTTCCTTGTCGTCCTTTACATACACATCCAGTCTGACGCTATGGGCATCCATATCTACATTAATACTCTTCTGCAGTTCCGGATATTCAATACGGTCAATCTTTAAATCCGGAAGAATCCTCTGCAATAACTCTTTGCACAGCTCCGGGTTCTGCATGACCTTCCCAAACAGGAAGTCGTTGGATATGCTTAATTCTTCCCATTTTGTCTGCTTTGTTTCCATGTTTCCCATTTATCTACCTGCTTTCTCTCAAATAAAACACTGCCGGAAAACGCTGTATGCTTCAAAAGCTTTGCTATCTATTCTATTATACACAGTCTTCCGGCAAATTACAATTAGCAAAGAGCCTGCTCTCCTTATTTTTTATTCACCGTTATTTAATCAACGCTTTATTAATGTACTGTTTCATTCCTATTACGTGATAAAATAATCTGTGCATATTTTTCTAATAGCCTACGTGTTATTTCTTCACTTTTCTTAATCAATTCTGCCTGTTTTTCCCATTCAGCAGCAGCTTTATTATCTTCTAATTTTTCGCTTTAAAATAGCTCTCTCTGACATATTTTTCAAGCCGTTTTGTTAAAACTATTCTACCATAACTTTTTCCGGATTTCTACATCTGGCTTTCCATATCTTCCGATTCCTCCAACACATCCACTACATCTGAATCGCAGAACCCAAAATCAGTTATCAGCTCATTCTCTGTAAATCCGATTGACAACAGTTCTTCAATCACATCCCGATTCTTTTCTGCCACCAGCATATGATCTATTACCGCATTTAACAATTCCTTTGCTCTTTTAGTTTCTGGATAATACCTTCTTGACTGTTCATTGCCTGCACCATTGTATCATAGTCTGCTATTGTATGCAGATTATCTGGCATTACATTTACTTTTACTGGAATTACT
>CATLIJ010000193.1 GCA_949948825.1 uncultured Clostridiaceae bacterium | reverse complement strand
TTACCTGGAAGTGAGCCCGAAAAATGTGGATAAGGCTTATGGGCTGAAACATCTTCTCCGTGTGCTTGGCATTTCCAGGGAAAAGATGGTTTGCTGCGGCGACAGCTACAACGATATCCGGATGCTCCAGTATGCGGGTATGGGGGTTGCCATGAAAAACGCGCCGGAAAGCGTGAAGGCTGTGGCAAACTTTGTGACAAAAGAAGACAATGACCATGACGGGATTGCGGGAGTGATACAATGTTTTTTTTCTGACTGACTGTTTCACTGGTCAAGGGCGGGGCTGAGCAGGGGTGAGCTTTCGGGAAAGCTGGGGAGCGTTATAAGAGGAGACAGAGTACAGAATGAGGCGAGGATGAAGCAAGGAAAGATTACTGACAAAAGAAGAGGTTGATTCACCACCCATGAACCAAAGTTATTCAGTTAAGATGTGACAGAAAATTAACAGGAGAAGTATGAGAAATAACATTCATACTTCTCCTGTTAGCTTTCTTCAATTGGTTAACTAACTGACATTATCCCATGGAACGATAACGAAAATATTACTGTTCCCGCAGCCGGAACCTTGCCACCAGCTCCCGCAGCATGACAGCCTGACCAGACAGCTCTTCGCTGGCTGCAGCGCTTCCTTCTGCTGTGGCCACATTGGTCTGGACCACTGTGGAGATCTGCTCGATTCCCCGGGTGATGTCTGTTGTATTGGCATCCTGCTCTTTGGTGTATTCCGCAATTCCGTCAATGAGATGACTCATCTCGTCTGCCTGAGCCACTACCTTCATCATGGAATCCGCTGTATCCTGTGCCGCACGGACGCCGTCATTCATGGATTCTACGGTCTGGCCTAATAAAATTGTAGTTTCCTGCGCTGCTGCTGAGGATTTGCCGGCCAGAGCGCGGACCTCATCTGCAACCACTGCAAAGCCCTTTCCGGCACTCCCTGCTCTGGCTGCTTCCACAGCCGCATTCAGAGCCAGAATATTGGTCTGGAAAGCAATATCTTCAATGGTTTTCACGATCTTATGGATCTCCGTGGATTTATCACTGATTCGCTGGATTACTTCTGTCATATTCCGCATTTTGTCATTGCTGGACAAAAGTCCCTGCTTTACCTCCTGGGAGATGCTGCTGGCTTGCTGTGCGCCCTGCGCCACTTTATGTACACTTTCCGACACAGCGCCAATATGTCCGGCTAATGTCTCAACCTCAGACGCCTGTTCTGTAGAACCCTGGGACAAGGTCATGGCTCCGTTGGACACCTGCTGGGCTCCGGCAGCTACATCTCTGGAGGCGGCACGCAGCTGACCCATGGTATTGTTCAGGGCATAGGAGATTTCGTCCAGAGCTGCTTTGATCTTTTCAAACTCGCCGGTATACTGGTGCTCCAGGGTGAAGGTAAGATTACCTGTGGCGATTTCCCGCAGCTTTTCAGAAATTTCCTGAATATAATCCACATAATCCCTCAGACGGAGCGTGACCTGGTTAAAGTTATGGGCCAGCACTCCAAGTTCATCTCCGGACTGATAATGGATGGTCTGGTCCAGTTCTCCTCCGGCAATCCGGGTAGCAACCAGACTCAGTTCCCGAATCGGACGGCCAATGACGCGCCGGACCTGGATTATAACAAGAAGAATCAGCAGCAGCACGGCAAAAATTGCCACAGCCAGCATACTGATGGTCAGTTGTTTTAATTCCTGTAAAACTTCGTCCCGGGATACATAGGCTACTGCTGCCCAGCTGCTGCCAGGAACATTTTCTACCTGGATGTAGGTATTCCCATAAAGAGAAAGACCGGTTTTTCCCTCGCGGATCTGCTGGTTGGCATATGTGTACATGCCGTCTGTCATCTGGCCGAGATTCTGTCCGGTAAGATTCTGGTCCCGGTGTCCAATGATCGTATTGGTCAAAGTATCCACCAGAAAGATTCCGCCGGTGTCCTCAATCTGGATTTCGCTCACAATTCTTGAGATAGAGTCCAGATACACGTCCGCAGCAGCCACCCCCCGTACCTGACCATTTTGGTTTTTCAGAACACAGGAGGCGCCTACCACATAAGACTGGCTGTCTTCGTCAAAATAGGCATCGCTTAAAACAAATGTGTCTGACTGTAAACCCTTCTTATACCAGACCTTTACCGTAGGGTCATAATCAGAGCCTGCCACAAAGGAGGAATGGTGCAGAGAGCCATCTGTAAGCGCCACATAGAGTCCGGCAGGATAGGCCTCATTCTGATTGGCTGTATGCCGGATATAGTCCTTCATGGCGGTTACATCCATATCCTCGTACTCAATGGTATCCCGCTGTGTCTCCAGCATGGTTAAAGTGCTGTTCATCCAGGCTCTTGTCTCCTGAAGCGTCCGCTCTGTGGTGGTTTTCAGCAGATTTTCGCTTTTGTCGAGCAGTGCCCGTGACATCTGGAAATAGACTACTGCAAGCAGAATCGCCACAGCAATCACAACACTGACAACAATGGAGGAAGCCAGCTTTCCTGTAATTCCAATGCCTCGCCGGGATGCGCCAGCCATGGCGGCAGCATCATTTTTTGTTTTCATACTCACATCTCCTTTATCCTCTTTCTTTCGTTCCTCTTCCGCTTTCTCTTCCTGCCATTCCAGATGGAAAATCAATACGGTAATACTATAATTATACCAGCGGAGGGGCAGAAAAACAAGAGGGTGCAAGGATATAAGACAGACAAAAGTGATATTTTTTCCTTGAATCCTGACTGCTGCAAGTATATAATAAAAATAAAATCCATGGAGGATGGGAAGATGACAGGAGAACAGAGATTAAAGGCATTTACAGAAGCAAATTATCAGAAGACCCTGACAAAGGTCAATGACCATATTTATCATTTTCTGGCTTATGGAATCAGCAATTCCATTGCCATTATAGGAGATACCTCTGTTATTTTGGTGGATGCATTGGACAGTCCGGGTTATGCAGAGGATCTGAAAAAAGATTTGCAGGAGATTACGGACAAGCCGGTGGAGACGATTATCTATACTCATGGACATCCGGACCACCGGGGCGGGGCAGGCGTTTTCCGGGATACCGTAAAGGAGGTCATTGCCTTTGCTCCTGAAAATGAGATGATGAAATATTATGACCGTCTGCAGAAGATTTTAATTCAAAGGGGAGGGGACCAGTTTGGCTATGACCTGACGGATGAAGAGTGCATCAGCGAGGGAATCGGCATCCGGGAAGGAAGAGCTGTGGGAAAAGGCGCTCCGGATATTATGGCTCCCACTACGATTTACCAGGAGAAGGAAGTGGAACGGGTCATTGACGGAGTCCGGCTTAAGATGGTAAGGGCAGCGGGAGAGACAGATGATCAGATTTTTATCTGGCTGGAGGATGACAAGGTAATCTGTACCGGAGATAATTACTATGGATGCTGGCCGAATCTGTATGCCATCCGGGGAACTCAGTACCGGGATATTGCCACGTGGATTGATTCTCTGGGATTGATTCTTTCCTATGAGGCAGAGGTCCTGCTTCCCGGACATACAAAGCCGCTGTTTGGAAGAGAAAGGATATTGGACCAGGTGGGAACCTTCCGGGATGCCATTGAATATGTTCTTTTGAATACATTGGAATGCATGAACCAGGGAATGTCCATGAGTGAGACCGCAGAGCGGGTGAAGCTTCCTCAAAAATATTTGGAAAAGGATTATTTGGGAGAGTTTTACGGCACAGTGGAGTGGTCTGTGAAGGGCATTTACTGCGGGTATGTGGGATGGTTTGACGGAAATCCGGTGAATTTGTTTCCGGTAAGCGACAGGGAATATCAGGCAGTGCTGCGGGAACTGATTGGAAGGGAAAAGCTGGAGGAGAAGATTCAATCCTGTGTGGAGATGGAACAGTATCAGATGGCTCTGCAGCTTTTGGAGCTGGTGGATTGGGAGCATACAAAAAAAGAGCAGCCGGACGGAGAGAGCAGAAGGCTCTGGACGGAGCTGAAAAAGAAAGCGCTCCTTGGAAGGGCAAGGCAGGTGGCGTCTGCTAACGGTAGACATTATCTGATTGCAGGCGCAAAGAAGCTTGACTGAGTCTGAATGGTAATGAAAAGAAGAAAAGCAGCCTTTGTGAGTATGCCGCTTGGCTTTTCACAAAGACTGCTTTTGCTTATGAATATGACGGATGCCGGTTGAAATGATAACCAATTCCAGACAGCTTTTTATGAATTTTTAACTGCAATGGCTTCGATTTCGCACAGCACATCTTTTGGAAGGCTTTTTACTGCAACACAGCTTCTGGCTGGCTTGGAGGTAAAGTAGGTGGCATATACCTGGTTAAATGCTGCAAAATCAGCCATATCCGCCAGAAAGCAGGTGGTCTTAAAGACATTTTCAAAGCCAGTTCCAGCTGCCTCCAAAATGGCTCCTACATTTTTACAGCTCTGCTCTGCCTGTGCGGCGATGCCTTCCGGCACCTGTCCATTTTCCGGATTCACCGGAATCTGTCCGGAGGTATATACAATTCCGTTTACTTCATATCCCTGAGAGTAGGGGCCGATAGCGCCGGGGGCTTTTGTGGTTTCCAGTACATTCATGTCTGCTTTATCCTTTCCTTTTCAAAAATGATGGTTTTTATGTCTATAAGAATTAAAGCAGAAAAGTTCTGAAATGTCAAGGTTTTGCGGAAGAATCCGGTTGACTTCTCTGCTGAATTGTGATAGAGTAAAAAACGACAACAAAAAGGGGTGCTGGAGTGTATGTCCGGCTGAGATAAAATAGGATTTATTTTAAACCCTGGAACCTGATCTGGATAATGCCAGCGTAGGAAAAGATTTCTTTATTTTCGCAAGGAATGAGTCAAGGGCCATGTTTGTATGGGCATCTGGCTTGTGATAGAGAAAACAGCAGTCCGCCTGGAGGAACCAGGCGGATTTTTTTACTTTATTAGGAAAATGCGTCCTATAGAGCAAAACCCTCCAGGGGATGCGCACTATGCGCAAAGGAAGATGGCTGCCGCCGCAGCCGCGCTTCGGCGCGAGAGTCCGGCGAGCCGGATTCTTTATTATGCTCAGCCCCACGCCAGCCAGAAAGAAAGGAGTTATTTATGAACGCAAGCGTAGCAATTCAGTCATTGCCAGAGGCAGCTGATGATGAGGAACTGATCCGTGTGGTGGATGAGGTCATTGCCTATATTAAGAGCACAGGATTAAACTGTTATGTGGGGCCTTTTGAGACCGCCATTGAAGGAGATTATGATGAGCTGATGGACATTGTAAAGGAATGCCAGCATATTGCCATCCGCGCAGGCGCTCCTTCAGTGGCAGCTTATATTAAGGTGACTTACCGCCCGGAAGGAGATGTGCTGACCATTGACAAAAAAGTTACCAAGCATCACCAGTAAGCTTTGGTCCTGCTCTGCGGTTGTTGTAATTCTTCTCCTGTGGCAGTTTGTCACAGGAGCAGGAATGGTGGATGCCTTTCTGCTTCCG
>CATLIJ010000192.1 GCA_949948825.1 uncultured Clostridiaceae bacterium | reverse complement strand
GCCCACATTCTCCCTTCGGAATCCCACCAGCTGGTTCTCATTCATCTTCTCCATATGCTTTCCTGCAATGACGATCTCACCCTTAGAAGGCTTCTCCAGCCCTGCCAGCATATTGAGAAGCGTGGATTTTCCCGAACCGGAGGGGCCTACAATGGCACAGAACTCTCCCTTATACATAGTAAAATCCACCCCGTTCAAAGCATACACCTTATTCGTCCCCACCTTATAAATCTTATACAAATTCTTCACCCGAATCATGGGGATTCTCTTCTCTTCCTTCGGAGTCTCTTCTGTTTTATTTTGAGTTTCCTCTCCCATTCTGCCTCCCTCTCCCCACTTCTGTCATACATTTCTGCTTTCATTGTCCATTATACACGATTTTTCACCTGGATAAAGAATTATTTTCTTAAATATTCATTACAGGTTCTTCCGCCCCGTGAATTGTAACTAAATAGCTGCCTCTAAACAATTTTTCCAAAAAACACTGGAAATCCCAACAAAAATCCGCTATAATATCCCTCGAACCAAACAGAACCTGTTGACAGACACACCTAAAGGAGATTCCTTATGAGACACATGTTAAACCCATTGGATTTTTCCGTAGAAGAGATTGACCAGCTGCTGACCCTTGCCTCTGACATTGAGCACAATCTTCCCAAATATGCTCATGTATGTGACGGCAGGAAACTGGCTACATTATTTTATGAACCAAGTACCCGGACCCGCCTAAGCTTTGAATCTGCAATGTTAAGCTTAGGAGGCAGCGTACTTGGTTTTTCTTCGGCTGATTCCAGCTCAGCCGCCAAAGGCGAAAGCGTCTCTGACACGATCCGCACCATCTCCTGCTATGCGGATATTGCTGCTATGCGCCATCCCAAGGAAGGGGCCGCGCTGGTGGCTTCTCTGGCATCCCGTATTCCAGTCATCAATGCAGGCGACGGCGGACATCAGCATCCTACGCAGACGCTCACAGACCTTATGACCATCCGTTCCCTCACTGGCCGCCTGGGACATATGACCATTGGCCTGTGCGGAGATCTGAAATTCGGCCGCACGGTCCATTCCCTGATTAATGCCATGGTCCGCTACCCTCATATCCGGTTTGTGCTCATTGCTCCTGACGAGCTGCGGGTTCCGGAATACATTCGGGAGGATGTGCTGAAGGCCAATCACATTGATTTTAAAGAAGTTAATAACTTAGATGAGGCTATGCCGGAACTGGATATTTTGTACATGACCCGGGTGCAGAGAGAACGTTTTTTCAATGAGGAGGACTACATCCGTCTGAAGGATTGCTACATTCTGGACCGGAAAAAAATGAAGCTGGCCAGAGAAGACATGTATGTGCTCCATCCTCTTCCCAGAGTCAATGAAATCTCCACAGAAGTAGACAGCGACCCAAGAGCCGCCTATTTTAAACAGGTGCAGTATGGGGTCTATGTGCGGATGGCATTAATTATGACATTACTGGAGGTGGAAAAGCCATGTTAAATATCAGCGGATTAAGCGAGGGAATCGTACTGGACCATATTGAGGCCGGAAAAAGCCTGGATATTTATTATCACCTGGGACTGGACAAGCTGGAATGCCAGGTAGCTATCATCAAAAATGCCCGCAGCAGCAAAATGGGCCGCAAGGACATTATCAAGATCGAGGGCGGGCTGGATGTGCTGGATTTGCAGGTTCTTGGATACATTGACCACAATATTACAGTCAACATCATTCAGGACAATAAAATTGTAGAAAAAAAGACACTGAAGCTTCCGAAAAAGATTACCAATGTGATTAAATGCAAAAACCCCCGGTGCATTACCTCTGTTGAGCAGGAATTGCCCCATGTGTTCTTTCTTGCTGATGAGCGGACTGAAACCTACCGCTGCCGGTATTGTGAAGAAAAATATGGCAAATAGCAAAAAGGGAAGGCGGCGGCCTTCCTTTTTTGTTCACCTTTTTTCCTGCTTCATGTTCTTTCCTGCTTCATCTGTTGAATCCTCTTTCCGATGTAAGCTTCCATTTTGGACTTGGGAATTCCCAAAGGAATCTCCAGTTCTGAATAGAGAAAATCCTCTGCCATCTGTAAGTACTTCTGATCTACAGAAGTAATCTTCTTTCCCTGGGCGTTTCGGGCTGCCTTTCTCAGATAAAGGGTTTTTATAATCCGAACCCACTCTCTGCAGTCGCAGGATTTGATGCATTCCTTGTACTGAGCCTCCCGCTGTTTTTCATTGGACACCCAAAACTCCTCAATATCCAAAATTCCGTCAATCAGCTGGGTGGCTTCCTCCTGAGTCATCACCGGACGCATTCCGATTTTCTCATTATCCACTGGAGTAAATATCTTCCCACCCTTTTGGCTGGAAGGAATCAGCACATAAAACAAACGGTCTTTGGTAATTCCGGTCATGTTCATGGTGACAATGTCCTCCACCTGACATACCCCGGAATTACCATAAACAATATATTGCCCTTTTTTAAACATCTGACATTTTCCTTTCCTGTAAAACATGAATCTCACATCAAGGTTCCCATTCTATTTTAACAGAAAATGAATTGTCATTTCTAATGATTTTTTTCTGATTTTTCATTTTTGTTAAATTTGTCCCTGTTTTCGCTGAATATTTTTGTGAATTCTGTCCAGCGAACTATTTTTAATGCTTTTTTCTTCTGTGTACAAACTGTGTCTGTTTATGGAACAATCACAAAAAATCCAGAATATTCTCTGTTTTCTCCGCAATAAAATCCGCCCCTGCATCCTCCAGCTCCCTGCGGGAACCATACCCGTAAAGCACCCCGATTACTTCCAGACCATTTTCCCTGGCTCCATACACATCATGCTCCCGGTCTCCTACCATCACTGCATCTTCCAGCCTTTCCACCTTCAAAGCTTCCAGCACATACCGGATTACATCCCCCTTTTTCACCCGGCTGTCATCCAAAGTAGCACCGCCAATAAATGTAAATGCAGAGTCCAGATTAAAATGCTTCAGCACCCGCACAGCTGCTGTCTCTGGTTTGGATGTGGCCAAAGCCAGCACATAACCTTGTTCCTTCAGACCAAACAGCAATTCCTGTATCCCCGGATATACCTGATTCTCAAAAATTCCCTGTTTGTCATAATACTCCCGGTACTTTTCCACTGCCTCCAAAGCCTTCTTCTCCTCAAACCCGCAGTATTTCATCAGGCTGTCCTTCAGAGGAGGGCCCAGCCATGGCCGAAGGCTGTCCCGGTCCCCTGCCGATATATCATATACCCTTAACATATACTCAATGGAGTTTAAAATTCCAGCTTCTGAATCCGTCAGGGTTCCATCCAGGTCAAACAATACATATTTTTTCTTCATTGTCTTCTCCCCTGCTTGCCGCGCCGGAGCGGGGCCGTATAAGCGGCCATACTCTTTTCCGCCCTGTGTATAAAAAGGAAGCCGGAAACCTTGCGTTGTTTCCGGCTTCTGCCACTGTCTGTCCAAAATCCCGTTTCTGAAAAATTCATAACAATTCAGACAGACATTCCATTCATAATCAGCCTAATTCGTCCACTACCTTCTGAATCGCAGCCAGTGCATCATCCGGCAGCTTGTCATAGCCTTCCTTTGCCTCTGCAAAGTTCTTGATCTCATTGACACGGTCATTCATGCGGGCCTTCAACTGACCTACATATTCAGGATCATTCATATCCGGCACAAAGCCTTCCCAATCCAGAATCTCGATGTCAGAGAACGGACCCCATTTGTGGAAGTCAGCCTTGCCCTCTACAATGGCTTCCAGAATGCCAAGGGTATCTGCGGGCTTTACCTTCTTGCCCATAAAGTCGCCTGTATTGACAATATAGCAGTCTACATTCTTCTCTTCCACCAGCTTTTTGAACTTCTCATAGTCATTGGCCAGAGGATAGGTTCTGAATGGGTTCGCATAAGGAACCACAACCAGCTTGTTGGGATCTACGCCAGGAGCCAGACGCTCTGCGGAAGAACGCTTGGTAGCCAGGGTCGCGCCCATAACAGAAGCCAGAGAAGCGCCTTTCAGCTTCACTACCGGCGGAATGGTCGGGTCCTTCATGATCCAGAAAATTGCATTTACCGGAGCGTCAATCTTATCTACCCGGTTGGGGGACCACAGTTTAGACTTGATCGCACGGCCATTGCCATTGCGGATGTCCTCGGTTACAAGCTGTAACTTGCCCTCATCGTCCAGAGTTGCAGAACAGTTCTGTGCAGTCAGCAGGTACTTGTTGTCTTCACATCCAGTAGGATAGTCAGCAGTCTTGTCAAAATAGGTGGGCTCCAGGGCGATGGAAGCACAGGTATCTGTGTTGATTACAAAAGCATCATCATGAAGCACTTTGATCTCATACTTGCCGCCATGCTTTGCATGAGTTAAGGTAGACTTGCCGGAACCGGACAGACCATACACGGAAGCCACATACTTTTTGCCGTCAGCCAGCAGATACTCTTTCTGTCCGCCGTGGCAGGAAGCATAACCATTCCGGTTGGCAATCGCCCATGCCATGGTCAGGGTACCTTTCTTGTGCTCGCCAAAATATCTCATACCCAGAATGCAGGCGCAGTTGGTCTCTGTGTTAAAGTAGCACAGGGTCTTCTTCTGCGGGTCGGACAGACAGTCTAAGGACACATTCGGACGGTCTGAACCAGTCCACTGAGGATCAGAGAAAATGTAAATGTCTGCTTCCTTGCCATCCCCAACCGGCTTGGAATTTTTATACATCTTTACATACTCATCTGACATATACTGGAAGTTCAGCATCCAGTTGTACATGATGTTCTCTTCCCCTTCCGGAAGAAGCAGATGGGCCTTTACCATAAATTCCGGGTCCAGACCTACAAAAACCTCTGCATGATACATGGTTTTCCAACGGGACTCATAAACCGCGTCCATGGCAACGATATCCAGGGCATTACAGTCCACTCCTGGCTCTCCGGCAATCCGGCGGGCAGTCGCATAACGGCCAGTGATCGCGCCGTCATTAAACAGCAGCACTTTGGCATCCTTCTCCAGACCAAACTCCTCACCTCTGTAAACCGGCATGTCCGTCACAATGGTTCCTGGAGAATTCTTTGCTAATTCATACGCTTCCTTCAGGGTATTCACCTTCACCACATTGTTCCCGTAGAAAGCCGCTTCGATGATGGATCTGGTCTTGGAAAAACCTGTCTTTCCCTTGCCGATCTCGCTGATTGGGTAATACGCTTTTGTTGCCATTCCAATTCCTCCTTAATCTAAACTTCGTAAATCGAAATTTGCTTCTATTATCTCATTTTGTGAATTAAAAGTCAATATCTCAATCACGAATTCTGGCAAAAAATAGCAGGCAAAGCAAGAATATGTATTGCGTTAAATTTTATTCTAATCTATAATATTTTTAATATCCCACAGCGGACAATATTAAGAAACAGGAGAGAAACTGCTATGTTTGATTTATTCCACAAAAAACAGGAT
>CATLIJ010000191.1 GCA_949948825.1 uncultured Clostridiaceae bacterium | reverse complement strand
GGCAGCATCTTCCACGGCATTGGCAGTCTCCTCCAGGATATCCTCTGCCATATCTTCTGCTTTCTCAGCTGCCGTAGTTCCTGCGCCGGTGAAAGTGGCTTTGGCGGCAGCAGCAGTGTCTGCGGCTGCATTCATGGCATCCCTTGCAGTGTCCGTCATAATGGCTGCTGCATCCTTCACCACATTCTTTGCTGCTCCTGCTGCATCCTTCACTGCATTCAGCACATCCCCTGCTGCCACCAGAAATTCATCCTTGTCTGCATGAAGGGAAACATAATTGCGGTTCATGGTACTGTCGGGAGCAGGAGAATCTTCCTCCTCCTCAAAGTCGCGAAAGTCTTCATCCAGTTCCCTGTTAAAAGAACGGTACTTTCTGAAATAAGAGATTCCGGCAGCCGCCGCGCCGACAACGGCTACAAGTGTAAGAATCTTTCCGGTTTTTTTTGCCATATTCAGCACTCCTTTCTGTCAACCGGTCTTACTATTCCCCATCGGACGGGAAAATATCGTGTTGACCTGTCATTTAATGAATATTGTAATATGAAACGGGGAAAAAAGAAAGAGGGCAAGTGTAAAAAATTTATAAAATTAGCACTCAAGGGTTGACAGTGCTAACAACTCGTGGTATAAATGGTAATGTACATGAAAAAGGAACCTTTTACCAGGTTCCGGCAAGATATTAGGAAAACAGAAAAAAGATTGGAACAAGGAGGAATCATCCATGAAATTAGTACCATTATTTGACCGTGTTGTGTTAAAGCAGCTGGTAGCAGAGGAGACTACCAAATCCGGCATTGTGTTGCCTGGACAGGCAAAGGAGAAGCCGCAGCAGGCAGAGGTGATTGCAGTAGGTCCTGGCGGTGTTGTGGATGGCAAGGAAGTGACCATGCAGGTGAAGACCGGAGATAAGGTTATTTTTTCCAAATATTCAGGAACAGAAGTGGAAGTGGACGAAGAGAAGTATGTGGTAGTAAAGCAGAGTGATATTCTTGCTGTAATTGAATAAGCTATTTTTCTGTAAAAGCGGCATATTGTTACGAAAATAATATTGTATAGAAGATCAGGAGGAACAAGAACAATGGCAAAGCAGATCAAATATGGCGTGGAAGCCAGAAAAGCACTGGAGTCAGGAGTGAATCAGCTGGCAGATACCGTTCGGGTTACATTGGGGCCGAAGGGAAGAAATGTGGTTTTGGATAAGTCTTTTGGCGCTCCGCTGATTACCAATGACGGCGTGACCATCGCAAAGGAGATTGAGCTGGAGGATGCTTTTGAGAATATGGGAGCTCAGCTGGTAAAGGAAGTGGCTACCAAGACCAATGACGTGGCTGGTGATGGCACAACCACAGCCACAGTGCTGGCTCAGGCCATGATCGCAGAAGGCATGAAGAATCTGGCAGCAGGGGCAAATCCCATTGTACTGCGCAAGGGCATGAAGAAGGCCACAGAGGCTGCTGTGGAGGCCATTAAAGAGATGAGCCAGCCTATTGAGGGCAAAGAGCAGATTGCCAGAGTTGCAGCTATCTCCGCATCAGATGATGAGGTTGGCGAGCTGGTGGCTGACGCCATGGAGAAGGTTTCCAATGACGGTGTTATTACGATTGAGGAATCCAAGACCATGAAGACCGAGCTGGATCTGGTAGAGGGAATGCAGTTTGACCGTGGTTATGTTTCTGCTTATATGTGCACTGACATGGATAAGATGGAGGCAAACCTGGATGACCCCTATATTCTGATTACAGACAAAAAGATTGCCAATATTCAGGAGATTCTGCCGATTCTGGAGCAGATTGTCCAGTCAGGCTCCCGGCTGCTGATTATTGCAGAGGATATTGAGGGTGAAGCTCTGACCACTTTGATTGTGAATAAGTTAAGAGGAACCTTCTCTGTAGTGGGCGTGAAAGCTCCTGGCTATGGAGACAGAAGAAAAGAGATGTTGAAGGATATTGCCATTCTGACCGGCGGCCAGGTGATTTCTGATGAGCTGGGACTGGATTTGAAGGAAGCGACCATGGAACAGTTGGGCCGCGCCAAATCCGTAAAGGTTCAGAAGGAGAATACCATCATTGTAGATGGCTGCGGCGACAAGGCAGAGATTAATGCAAGAGTATCTCAGATCCGGGCTCAGATTGAGGAGACCACCTCTGACTTTGATAAAGAGAAACTGCAGGAGAGACTTGCAAAGCTGGCAGGAGGCGTGGCAGTAATCCGGGTAGGCGCTGCTACTGAGACAGAGATGAAAGAAGCAAAGCTTCGCATGGAGGACGCGCTGGCTGCTACCAGAGCTGCTGTGGAGGAGGGTATCATTGCAGGCGGCGGAAGCGCTTATGTCCATGCATGCAAGGATGTACAGAAGGTAGTTGACAGTCTGGATGGAGACGAGAAGACCGGAGCTAAGATTATTCTGAAGGCTTTGGAATCTCCCATGTATCATATTGTGGCAAATGCCGGACTGGAAGGCTCTGTGATTATTAACAAAGTAAAAGAATCTGAGCTGGGTGTTGGTTTTGACGCTTATAAGGAAGAGTATGTGGATATGATTAAAGCAGGTATTCTGGACCCGGCCAAGGTATCCAGAAGCGCATTGCAGAATGCAACCAGCGTTGCCTCTTCTCTGCTGACCACTGAGTCTGTAGTGGCCAATATTAAAGAAGAAACACCCGCTATGCCTGCAGGCGGCGGTGGAATGGGTATGATGTAATGAACGATTCCTATGCCGAATGTCTGGTGAGACGCCGGATTCCTTTTTATGCCAACCTGGTAAATATTGCGATGGGAGCAGTCACTGCCATTTGCGTTTTGCTTGCCCTGTCCACCAATATTATTGGTATGGTTTTGCTGCTTGTATCAGGGTTTGCCACCTATTTGCTCTATCGCAATTCCAGGGTGGAATTTGAGTATCTTTATGTGGATAAAATTTTGTCTATTGACAAGATTTTAGGAAAGTCAAAGCGCAAGAAGGCCTGGGAAGGGCTGATGGATGATATTCAGATCATAGGTCCGTCCGATTCCAGTGCAGTGAAGGACCATGCGCCTTCCAATGCAAAGGCTATGGATTTTTCCTCTCAGCTTCCGGGGATAAGGACTTACACTGCAGTTGTCCGGTCTGGATCAGAGACAATAAAGATTATTTTTGAACCAGATGACAAGATGCTTCAGTGTTTTCGCCAGACGGCGCCGAGAAAAGTAGTTCTGTAAATAATAAAAACGCCAGACCAGTGAATGGTCTGGCGTTTTTTGCTATGAAAGTGTTGATCGGCAGCCATGGTAAATGTAAGGTTGCTTGCAATGAACCATGGATACCGGTCAACCAAACTGGTATGAGTGACAGTTTTTTGCCATAGAGATAAAGAGAGTTATAAAGGAAAAATGTGTTTGACAAGCGTACAAAAATTTGCTACACTAGGGAACTAATAAATAAAGACAAAGGAAAGAGAGGATGAAAAATGGGTACGATTATTGGCGACGGCATCACCTTTGACGATGTATTATTGGTTCCTGCATATTCTCAGGTTATTCCCAACCAGGTGGATTTGACCACGTATCTGACCAGGGATATTAAACTGAATATTCCGTTAATGAGCGCTGGTATGGATACAGTGACAGAGTACCGGATGGCAATTGCCATGGCCAGACAGGGCGGAATCGGAATTATTCACAAGAATATGTCCATTGAAGCGCAGGCAGAGGAAGTTGACAAGGTGAAGCGCTCGGAAAACGGCGTAATTACTGACCCATTCTTTCTTTCCCCTGAAAATACGCTAAAGGATGCAGACGAATTGATGGGGAAATTCCGGATCTCCGGGGTGCCGATCACTGAGGGCCGGAAGCTGGTAGGAATTATTACAAATCGCGATTTGAAGTTTGAGGAGGATTTTTCCAAAAAGATTAAAGAATGTATGACCACGGAGCATCTGGTTACAGCCAGAGAGGGGATCACTCTGCTGGAAGCCAAGAAGATTCTCGGCAGGGCAAGGGTGGAGAAGCTTCCCATTGTGGATGAGAATTTCAACCTGAAGGGGTTGATTACCATTAAGGACATTGAAAAGCAGATTCGTTATCCTCTGTCCGCCAAGGACGCACAGGGCCGCCTGCTTTGCGGAGCCGGAGTGGGAATTACAGCCAATGTTTTGGAACGGATTGATGCTCTTGTGAAGGCCAAGGTGGATGTTGTGGTGCTGGATTCCGCTCATGGCCATTCAGAGAATGTTCTGCGGTGCATCCGGATGATTAAGGAAAGTTATCCTAAGCTTCCGGTTATTGCAGGAAACGTAGCCACAGGAGAAGCGACCAGGGCTTTGATTGAGGCCGGAGCAGATGCGGTAAAGGTTGGAATTGGCCCTGGCTCAATCTGTACTACCCGCGTGGTGGCAGGAATCGGCGTGCCGCAGATTACAGCTGTGATGAACTGCTATGATGTGGCAAAGCAGTATGACATTCCCATTATTGCGGATGGAGGCATTAAGTATTCCGGTGATATTACAAAAGCGATTGCAGCCGGAGGAAATGTGTGCATGATGGGCAGCATGTTTGCCGGATGCGATGAGAGTCCGGGAACCTTTGAATTATATCAGGGAAGAAAATATAAGGTGTACCGGGGCATGGGTTCTATCGCTGCTATGGAGAATGGCAGCAAGGACCGTTATTTCCAGTCAGATGCCAAGAAGCTTGTCCCAGAAGGAGTGGAAGGCCGCGTAGCCTACAAAGGCATGCTGGAGGATACGGTATTCCAGATGCTTGGAGGATTGCGTTCCGGTATGGGATACTGTGGAGCGGCTGATATTAAGACTCTTCAGGAGACCGGAAGATTTGTGAGAATCTCTGCCGCCTCTTTAAAAGAGAGTCATCCCCATGATATCCATATTACAAAGGAAGCGCCCAATTACAGTGTTGATGAATAGTTGTGAATTTTACGTCCGCCATGTTTTACATGGCGGACTTTTTGTGGTATACTATCCTAAAAGAATAGTTATAAAAAATTTCCAGGAAGTGTAGCCTAAAAAGAGAAAATATGGTATACTAAACTGATACCTTTTGAGTTTGTGCGGCACATGCCAGGAAAGTCAGTGCAGCTGTTGATACATAATGGACGGATGGTGAAAGAGACATGCTAAATGACGACAAAATCAAGTTAATGACAGGAATTGCAATGTTTGAAAAGAGAGAGGGAAAGCGGATTTTCCCGATCAATCGTTTTTTTCGAAGCGATTATATCAGCAGACATATGTTTCGCTCATTTTTTTCTTATACGGTATGTTATCTTTTATGTGTCATGCTTTGGGTTTTGTACCATATGCAGCAGCTGGTGAATACGCTGGATCTTGCAGAGGTGGTGGAGATCGGAAAGTCGGCAGTGTACTGGTATGGAACAGGTTTGATTTTTTATCTGATCATCACCTGGATCGTGTACCGCAAACGATATGAATATTCCAAACGGGGCATGAAAGTCTATGTG
>CATLIJ010000190.1 GCA_949948825.1 uncultured Clostridiaceae bacterium | reverse complement strand
ATGTTTGTAGATGAGTCGGACCGGCTGGGATTAAGCCGGGAGGCATATTATTTTATGGCGGGGATTTTAAAGCATATAAAGGAGATTACGGTTTTGACGAATCCTCTGGTAAATTCCTACAAGCGGCTGGTTCCAGGGTATGATGCTCCGGTTTATATTGCCTGGTCAGCTGCCTCCAACCGCAGCCCTCTCATTCGGATTCCTTCCTCCAGGGGAAGCAGTACCCGGATGGAGCTTCGCTGTCCAGACCCGGCAGTCAATCCCTATCTGGTTTTGGCGGCATGTCTGGCAGCAGGGCTGGATGGGATTCGGCAGAAGATGGAGCCTCCGGCAAGTGTGGATGACAATATTTATGATATGACCCAGGAGGAACGGCGCGAAAGAGGGATTGAGTGGCTTCCGGAGACATTGGGGGAGGCTTTGGAGCTTTATGAAAAAAGTGAGTTTACGAAAAAGCTGTTGGGGGATCATATTTTTTATAAATATTTGAAAGCCAAAGATTCAGAGTGGAGAAAATTCCGCGCCGAGGTCACAGACTGGGAGGTAGAGGAGTATTTGTATAAATTCTGAGCGGGTATGGTTCCTGTTCACAGAAGGCCGTCTGCCGGGAGGTGAGAGTTTGGCAAATGTGATTGTGGCGTTTTCGAAACCAGAGGATGCCCGGAGTATTAAAAATATACTGGCAAGAAGCGGATTTTCGGTGACTGCGGTCTGCAATTCCGGCGCTCAGGCATTGACACAGATGGGAAATTTAAGCAGCGGGCTGATTGTGTGCGGATATCGTCTGGCAGACATGCTGTACAGGGAACTCCATGACAATATGCCGCCGGAATTTGCCATGTTGATGATTTCCTCACCCAGTAAATGGGATTCGAATATGCCGGAGGATGTGGTATGCCTGCCCATGCCCTTAAAGGTCCATGATCTGGTTTCCACATTGGAGATGATGGACCAGACTCAGGCACAAAGGCGAAGGAAAGAGCGCCAGAAGCCAAAGAAAAGAAGCGATGGGGAAAAGGGAGTTATCGATCAGGCTAAAAAGCTTTTGATGGAGCGAAATGGGATGAGTGAGGAGGAGGCTCACCGGTACATACAAAAATGCAGCATGGACAGCGGGACAAATTTGATTGAAACGGCGCAAATGGTGATTAGTCTGATTCATATTTAAAGCTTTGGAATCGGAAAATATTGCGGGAGAATCAGCGGCTGCGGCAGGAGGGACAAATGAAGTTTACAAAAATGCAGGGGATTGGAAATGATTATGTTTATGTGAATTGTTTTGAGGAGCAGGTAAAGGACCCGGCAAAGGTGGCAAAGATGGTCAGCAACCGTCATTTTGGCATAGGGTCTGACGGGCTGATTCTGATTTGCCCGTCAGAGAAAGCAGACTGTCAGATGAGAATGTTTAATGAGGATGGCAGTGAAGGCGCAATGTGCGGCAATGGGATTCGGTGTGTGGGAAAATATGTGTATGACCATAGAATTGTAGACCGTCTTCAGATTACGGTGGAGACAAAGGGCGGAATCAAGACCTTGCATATGGAGGAGAGAGGGGGAAAGGTCGTTTCCGTGCAGGTGGACATGGGGGTGCCAAGACTGACAAGCCGTCTTCCGGAGCCGATTGTGGTGGAAGGCAGGGAGCTGGAATTTGTAGGTGTGGATGTGGGAAATCCCCATGCGGTTTATTTTCTTCCGGAAATTGACGGATTGGATTTGGAGAAAATCGGTCCGGCTTTTGAGCACCATTCCCGGTTTCCGGACCGGGTGAATACGGAATTTGTGTGTATTGAAAACCGAAGCCGGATGCGGATGCGGGTGTGGGAGCGGGGCAGCGGAGAGACCCTTGCCTGCGGCACCGGGGCAACTGCCTGTGCTGTGGCTGCCATGATGATGAATCTGGTGGAAGATTCGGTGGAGGTGGTTTTAAAAGGCGGTGTTCTGAAGATTCATTGGGACAGGGAGAGCGGCCATGGATTTATGACCGGACCGGCAGAGGAGGTATTTTGGGGAGAAATACCTGTGGAAGAGGTTTTGTCACCCTCATAGAAGAAACAGGCAACGGACAGGCTCCTTTTACATACTGTATACCAGAGCAGTATGTGGAAGGAGTTTTTATTTTGGCTGAAATAAGAAGAGTGATGATTGATGCAGGACACGGGGACGTGGAACCTGGCTCTATTTATGAAGGACGCAGGGAAAAGGATGATAATTTGCGGCTGGCCCTGGCAGTTGGGGAAATTTTAAGCAGGAACGGCGTGGATGTGCTTTATACCAGGGTGACAGACGTGTATCAGTCTCCTATGGAAAAAGCACAGATTGCCAATCGTTCCGGAGCGGATTATTTTGTGTCCATTCATCGGAATGCCATGCCTGTGCCTGGATCTGCGTCAGGAGTACAGACTTTGGTATATGAAAATGAAGGCGTGGCAGGGCTGATGGCAGACAATATTAACCAGGCCCTGGTAAAAACCGGGTTTGCGGACCTGGGGGTGATTGAGCGGCCAGGAATTATTGTGCTGCGCAGGACTCAAATGCCGGCTGTGCTGGTAGAGGCCGGTTTTTTGGACAATCCGCAGGATAACCAGAAATTTGACCGGGACTTTTATGCGATTGCACAGGCCATTGCAGATGGAGTCCTGAATACCATCCGGGAGGAGGAGACCGGCCCGGAGTATTACCAGATTCAGGTGGGGGCATTTCCGGACCGGGAGACAGCGGAGCGGATGGTAGGGCAGCTTCGGGAGCAGGGCTTCCCCGGCTTTGTCGTTCTGGATGACGGCATGTATAAGGTTCGCGCCGGGGCTTTCCTGAATCTGGATAATGCAGCGCGGATGGAGCAGACACTGCGCAATTATGGCTATAACACCTACATGGTGCGGGAGGAAGCCAGAGAGTAAACAGTTACATTTCAGGTACTGGAGTTGGTCGGGCCGGATCAAAGATATCTTCGGCGCGGAACAGATCCGACAGTTTACGTTCCCTGCCTTCGCTTTCTGCAGTGATGTCTTTCCACATCCGGTACCCGTCCAGGTTCCGGCGTCCCTGACGCAGATAATTGTCACCGATCTTAACCCAGTGTTCATTGGAGTCTACATTGCAGAAATAGCGGAAGCCTGCGTTGTATAAGTAGGTGAACCGTTCGTTTTCTGAAGTATAAGGATGCCAGTCACTGATATCATTGCCAAAGGGGTACAGAATGATATCAATGGGGCCAATCAGGCTGTCCACCTGGTTTTCCCATTTGTCTGTATCTGTGCGGAAACGGTCCATTTCGATCTCTCCCATCATCAAATGGCCCCAGCTGTGGGAGGCCAGTTCCCATCCATTGTCCTTGAGGCACTGGGCAACCTTTGCTGCTTCCATGCGGTCCTGTTCATAGGTGGCGGAGCCAGCATATTTGTCAGCGGTCCGGTATCCCAGGATGCCTTCATAGCCAGTAAAGGCAATGACAGCCCTTGCGCCTTTGTAGGAGAAATCCGGGTGTTTTTGAATAAAATCCTCCAACAGGGGAACCAGGTCATAGGAGCCAATTGCTGTGGTTCCATCCTCAAGCTCCATCTCACAGGTGGGTTTTCCGTCCTCGCCTACAATCATACGGGAGGCAAAGCCGTCTCCGTCCATATAAGGGTAGTAGCACACATCATCCTGAGAAATCACAAGAGCGCGTTTCCCCTCCGGAAGCAGGATTGTGCCAGGTTTCATGACCGTGTTTCCATTCTCATCCTTTGTCTCATAAGCCAGATCATGCATGCGTACCAGAACAAATCCCTTTTCATATAAGGCTTCCAGAATTTTCTCAAATTCGCTGGCAGTAGTCATAACCTGATTGTAGCCATCTGTATCATCTTCCCCATCAAATGCTTTTTGCGTATCCATTACAAGAGAATGAAAAAAGATATGGGTAACTTCACTGATTTTTACTTTTACCAGAGAAGACCGGGCGGTTTCATAGGCAGAAATGGCTTCTTTTACAGCAGGATCTGATCCAAATTCTGTGTCAGCCTGCAAAAGGGCGATGGCAGCGTCATAATCATAGCCAGCAGCAAGAAGATCAGCCTGTGCCAGCAGCTTTCCCACAGGTGAGTCCACAAAGAACACGGCACTGCCAGAGGTTTCCGGAAGTTCTTCTGTATCCGAGGGGTTGGTTTCCACCACAATAACAGAGGGCTGCTCAGGCTGGACTACAGCAGGATTTAAGTTTTTCTGAGTCAGGAAAAGGCCGGTGCCGGCAAGACCAGCCAGCAAAAGGCAGCCAGCAGCCAGGGTCAGATGCCTTAACGGATGGTTGGTTCTGTTTGCAGCATGTTTTCTTTTATTTTTATGGTTTTTCATAATTTGCTCCATTTGTTTTATTTATATTATTATTGTGAATTGATTTGCTTAAGATCCGGATTTATACCTGTGAGCCAAATGATTTCCTCTGATGTATCTGTATTTGATCCGGTCCACAAGTCCAATCTCTGGCAGGATTGAGAAAAAAATCAGAATCGCCAGAGACGATAAGAGGTTATAAGAATAATATAACATAGATTTTTGAAAATAGCCATACATTAATATATAGCAGAATGAACTGAGGGATAATATGAGAAGAATTTTAATTGGATTATGTACCGGCAGCCTGATGCTTGTGCCGCCGCTCCAGGCGCCGGGAACAGAGACAGTTATTTTAGCAGGAGCAGAGGCAGAGGAAGATTCCGGAACTCAGGCTGTGGAAGCAGCTGTCCTGAAAGCGGAAAATGTGCCTTCAGATGTTCCGGCAGGGCCGGAGATTGCTGCTCCCAGCGCGGTGCTCATGGAGGCGTCCACAGGAAAGGTAATTTATGAAAAAGATCCGGACCAGCAGAGAAGACCTGCCAGCATCACTAAAATAATGACATTGATTTTGATTTTTGATGCGATTGATTCGGGAAAAATCAAAATGACCGATGAAGTAGTAACCAGCGCTTATGCCAAATCCATGGGAGGCTCCCAGGTGTTTTTGGAGGAGGGAGAGGTTCAGACCGTGGAAACTCTGATTAAATGTATTGTAGTGGCTTCTGGCAATGATGCTTCTGTGGCCATGGCTGAGTACATAGCTGGAACGGAAAGTGAGTTTGTGAATCAGATGAATGACCGGGCAGATGGCCTTGGCATGACCGGGACCCATTTTGAGGACTGCTGCGGACTGACAGATTCCGGGACTCATCTGACAACAGCAAGGGATATTGCCATTATGTCCAGGGAGCTGATTACAAAATATCCGCAGATTCATAATTATTCCACAATCTGGATGGAAAATATTACTCATGTGACAAAGCAGGGAACCAAGGAATTTGGGTTATCCAACACCAATAAGCTTTTGAAGATGGCAACCAATTTTCAGGTTACTGGCTTGAAGACAGGTTCTACCTCCCTGGCAAAATATTGTCTTTCCGCTACAGCAGAAAAGGACGGGGTCCGGCTGATTGCCGCAATTATGGCAGCGCCGGATTATAAGGCAAGGTTTGCAGATGCTCAGA